>JBFRWL010000472.1:0-6162 GCA_051439565.1 Prochloraceae cyanobacterium | reverse complement strand
AATCGAGAAAACGACCCCCTTGGTCAAATTACCAACGTTCATCAGTTGAGAGATGTTTCGACTACAGACTGGGCTTACTCCGCTTTGCAGAGTTTGGTTGAGCGTTACGGCTGTCTCGTTGGCTATTCAGACCTCAGCTACCGAGGCAATCGAAGCTTAAGTCGCTACGAATTTGCCGCTGGTTTAAACGCCTGTTTAAATCAGATAGAGGCTCTGATTGAGAAGAGTGAAGCGATACTGCGTGAAGACTTAGAAAAACTGCAACGCTTAGTCCAGGAATTTGAAGAGGAGCTAACTCGATTAGGTACGCGAGTAGATAATCTCGAAGGTCGGATAGCCTTCCTCGAAGAGCGTCAATTCTCTCCCACAACCAAGCTGATCGGGGAAGTAATCGTGGCTGCGGTTCAAGTTTTTGGCGAGGAAAATGCCAGCACGGGTGAAGATTTAGATGAACAAGTAACCTTGAACCAGAGGACACGCCTGAGCTTGCTGACTAGCTTCACTGGGAAAGACCGACTGCGTACTCGTCTACAGGTTGGCAACTTCGTTACTGATGGTCCGGGGTTCCGTGGTGGCAGCAATACAACCCGCTTAAACTTCGCCAGCAATACTGACGATCAATTCATCTTAAATAAAATCGAATACCGCTTTCCGATTGGCGACCGAACCCAGTTTTGGGTAACTGGGGTCAATATGAATCTCGATGACGTTGCTAATCCACTGGCTCCCTATACCGCCGATTCGGGGACTGGCTCGATTTCCGCTTTTGGCAGCTATGCCCCGATTTATTACACTAGTTCGGGGGCAGGAGCGGCCTTTTCTCATAACTTCACCAAGGAGTTGAACCTAGTTGGCTTTTACTCGTCTATCAATGCCAATGGTCGAGAGGAAGGGACTGGCTTATTCAACGGTCAATTTGTTGCTGCTGGTCAACTTACTTATAATCCTAGTAGCAATGCCTCGCTAGGTTTGGTCTACAGCCACAACTATTTTCCGGGAAATCTTACCGGTTTTGTTTCGGGAGGCTTTGGTAGTTTCGCGGCAGATGACCCCTTTGATGGAGCTGCCACCTCCTCCGATAACCTAGCGCTGGTCTGGACTTGGCAAGTCGCTTCTAACTTCAACCTCTCGGGCTGGGGAATGTATACTCAAGCTCATGGCGAAAGTGGCGCTCGGAGGGGAGATCGCGCTGATATTTGGAACTGGAAACTGACCTTCGCTTTCCCAGATTTATTTTCCCAAGGGAATCTGGGAGCCCTTACCGTCGGCAATCCTCCCAGAGCTTACAATGTCGAAGGCGGTCCCGAGGATAATGAAACAGCCTGGTTGGTCGAACTCTTTTATCGATTTCAGCTTAATGAGTACATATCAGTTACGCCTGGCGCTTTTGTTGTCACCAATCCTGAAGATGGTCGGCAGCCATTATGGGTTGGGGTAATCAGAACAACTTTCTCGTTCTAAGTGTTTAGGACTTATCCACCCTGAGTGCATAAGTCCTAAAATAGTTAGGATAGATACAGATTTATTGGGCTGGCTTGACCCGATCGATAACTTCTAGCCCTCCATCCTCTTTGACCGTCCAGACATCAAAACTGCTGACTACATCACCATATTCATCGATATCCACGTTCCCGCTAGCACCTTGATAGTTAATCTCTTCGCCATTGCGGATTAACTCCATTGCTTGACAAGGATTACTAACTTCTTTACCAGGAGAGTTAGCCACGGCGCGTAGTTGGTTTTTAATTCCATCGCCAGTATTTTCACCTGAGGCTTCAGCTGCCAGCATCATCAGCACTGTGGCATCCCAAGTCTGGGGAACATAAACCGTCCAATCTTTGCCTGTCTTTTCTTTCCACAGTGAGGTGAATTCAGATAAAGCTTGACCATCAGCTCCTGCTGCTGTTCCTAAAGCTCCACTAATAATCGATTGACCAGCAGCATTTTTCCCTACCAGTTTGGTGAAATCTTGTGAATAGACACCATCGGTTAGTAGAATCTGCACGTCTTTAGTCAAACCTTGCTCAAAAGCTGATTTTAAGAGGACACTGCCAGTTTCCACGTAGAGCAGAGCTGTTACAGCATCGGGTTGCTTGGCAAAAGCGGCTTTAGCTTCGCTGTCGAGGGTAGATGCCTTGGGATCGTAGCGGACAGGCTGAGAATTATTAATCACCGTGCCGCCTAATTTTTGGAAGGCGCTAACAAATTCTCGTTCAAAACCAACTCCGTAATCGTTATTAATTGCTACAGTAGCAACCCGCTTAAAACCTTTTTTGTGAGCTAGTGCTGCTAGCGCCTTGGCTTGGTAAGTATCGGGAGAAGCGGTCCGCGCCCAATAACCATTGTATTTGCCTTGTTTGGCCTCTTCCGTAAACACTGGGCTAGTACTCCCCGGAGAAATCATCATGACTTGATTGCGTGCAGCTATTTTTACCGCCGCACTAGAAACGCTACTGGCAAAAGCACCAACCACACCAGCTACTCCCTCAACTTCAGTCAGTTTAGTCATAGCGGAACTAGCAGCAGTCGGTTCGGTTTGGCTGTCTTGATTGATGAGAGTAACCGGGCTGCCGTTGACACCGCCACAATCGTTAATCGTCTCTACCGCCAATTCAACCGCTAGGCCCATATTTGCACCAATGGAAGAAAGATCGCCAGTGCTGGGGAGTAATGCGCCGAGTTTAAGTCCGTCGTTTTTACTTGCTTGACAAGCGCTCATCAGTAAGCTGATTGCCAAAGTTGTCATTCCTAAAGTGAATGCCACAGAAGATTTGATGCTGCCAGGGGTAAATGGTTGACTCATTAATTACTTTTACGTTAATCACTTCTAGGTTGAAGCTGAAGACTACACAAACAGACTTTCTCGCTGGTTGTGTCAGCTAACCCAGCCAAAATATATCATTGTCTCTAATCCTTAACAAATTATTAACAATGGACAAGGAACATGTTTTGGTTATCGGTTGCGGTGTTGCTGGTTTGAGCTGCGGGATTCGCTTATTGTCCAATGGATTTGCTGTCACCATCATTGCTCGCGACTTACCCCCAAATACTACTTCCAATGCTGCGGCAGCTATCTGGTACCCTTACAAAGCCTATCCCGAAGAACGAGTGCTGGAGTGGGGGCGTATCGCCTTAGAAAAGTATTACCAGCTCATGAGTATTCCTGAATCAGGAATTTCGAGCATTACTTTAATTGAATTATTTGAGAAGCCTACACCTCAACCCTGGTGGAAGGATGCAGTTCGAGCCTTTCGCTCGGCGTTTAAAGAAGAGCTTCCCCCAGGTTATCAGGATGGATACGTGATTGAAGCTCCTCTGATTGATACTCCCATCTACATGAACTATTTACTCAAGCAATTTAGACTGCTAGGTGGAGTAATTAAGTCCCAAACTATCGCCTCACTGTCTGAGTTGGAGGCAGAAAATCATTTGATTGTTAATTGTGCTGGTTTGGGTGCTAGAAAGATTGCTCAGGATGAAGCCGTCTATCCCATTCGAGGACAAGTTATTCAAGTTCAAGCCCCAGAGGTAACGCGCAGCCTCATTGAGCAAACTGGTTCCTCAGCACTAGCTTACATTGTCCCTCGCCACCACGATTGTATTTTGGGTGGCACAGCCGAAGAAAATAATTGGAGTTTAGAGGTTAATGAGGTAACAGCTGCTTCTATTTTGAGCACATGTCAGAAGTTAGACCCGGCTCTCGAAAGTGCTAAAGTGCTTCAGCATATAGTAGGACTGCGACCAGCACGTAAGGAAGTGAGGCTAGAGCTAGAAAATATTTCGCCGCGATGTGCGGTGATTCATAATTACGGTCATGGCGGTGCTGGATTTACTCTCTCCTGGGGATGTGCTGAAGAAGTAGTTCATTTAGCTCTGGATTGGGCTGGTGTCAAGACTTGTTTAGAAGAACTTTAAATCCATGAAACAATAACGGAATTGCATAAATCGCAATCATCCCATAGCTCATCGTCGAGTATCCTTTAGCAATCAGGTCAATAATACCAATTTGCGAGAAAATAACCGCAAGAGTAAGGATAAATATAGAAATGCTTGATTTGTGCTTTCCGGAAAGTTCGCGGTTGCTCTTCAATTTCAGGTCTTCGCTGAGGCGGGTTAAAAATCCGTGTATCATTCCTGTGGCAGTTTCTACAAGTGTCCAACCCACAACAATACCAAATATTGCTATGTAAAAATTACTGAATGATTTGAGCATCTCTAGCCACGGCACTGGGGCCTCAAAAATCTCTGGGGAAGGGTAGTAGCCCAATAACGCAATAAAAGTTAGGAACCACGGAATAGTCATCAAAGAGCCGGCAAAGATCGCGCAGAGAAGTGAATCTTTTCTCGAATCCAGTAGCCGAACTGAAAAAAGCGATGCCGGATATACTGCCAAATTGTATCCTACATAAAGAATACCTGTTGCCACTAATGTAGAAATCGAATGATAGTCCCCGGTGCCATTATAAAATGAATCAAATAAATTAAATAGGTTTTCCTTCTTTTGAAAAAAAACACTGATTCCAAAAATGGTATAGGCGATGAATAATGCTATAGTTCCGATGGATTTCATTCTTATCAGAAATTGTTCACCCTTTAGATTGATTAATCCGACTAGTAAGACAACCATTCCTACCCCTATCCAGTAATTGAGCCCAAATATTTCTTGAAGGATCTCTCCTGCTGCCGATGCCATTACTGCAATGATGAGTACTGCCAATGCCAGGTAGATGATTTCATAGAGCCACCAAAATGGACCGATCAAGACTTTGAGAAGTGATTTGTAATCATATACTTTATTTAATCTACAAAGCTCAAAAGTCAGGAATCCCATTAAGGTAAATCCAGCTAAGATGAAGAACCCTGTCACAAGACCTGTAGGGCCAAACTTTCCTCCGTATTCTACGATTTCCCTCCCTGTGGCAAAGCCTCCACCAATCAATACAGATTGGAGAATAATGCCAGGGATTAAAAGAGAATAGATCTTTTTTAAGTTCATAAAAAGCACAAAGGCAATCGCCAAGATATTCTAAGTTCAATACCGATAAAAACCATTGAAGTTTTTCTAAAACGTTAGGTAATATACCACAGAATCAAGAAACAGAAGAACTTCTGGGAAAATTTACTATCTATAAGCCAAGCAAATCGGAAAAATCTAGCAATTTGCTCAGAATAATTGAGCTTTAAATCAGTCACGACTTCGCCGAGCAAATGACCCAGAAAATTTATCTTTTTTATTTGATTAACTATTGAGCTGAAGAATGCTCAATGACAAGTTGTTTGTCACACTTGAAGTTTCTCTGTTGACATTCTCGTAAATTTTCGGTAACTTCAATGGCTCGGGAGTGATGAGAATAACTTTCGAGTTTTAGCCACACAAATTGAAGTAATATTTTCTCAATGTTCGTTAGGAGTTAATATTTTGCCCAACTGGAAAAAAAACTTGGAATATTCACCAATGGCGAAAATCTGATTAATTAGTGTGTCAGGGTGTGGTAGTTCACAAGCGTAATCGTGCTTGATTAGGTTGAAATTTGAGCATTCTTTCGCCTTCAAAACCCATGCACTTTTGAATTGTCTAGATTATTCTGACTCCTGACTCCTATCTACACCAAAAAACTTTTTCAGCAACACCTATTTAGGCATAGTATGGCTTAATCTTTTTCTGCCAAGACTTGATATGGGTTTGTCGGAACTACCCAGTTGGATTTTACTGAGCTTAACCTAGAATAAAGAGCGATAGAACCAACCCACAAAATCAAGAAACTCAATATCATCACTAAACCCCAAATAAGTAGATCATTGTCATTGCTTTTTGTTAACAAAAACTGGGGTAATGGGGATAGTTTAATCCGAGCATTATTGACTTGATTTGTAAGCATTACCTCTGTTCCCTCAACCGCGATCGAGTCAATTTCCTTTAACTGAGAGAGGGAAGCACAGATTTCATTCATACTCGCTGGTTTTTCGAAGAATTCTGCTGTCCAAGTCTGGAAATTGTGCAAGTCAAGTGTTAGTTTCTGATTAGCTTGACTATGGGACTGAATCCAGTAGTATAGTAAGCTTCCACAAGGAGTAAGTTTAGTTTTAATCATTACTGAAACTTTATAGATGTGTTTTATATTCAGTAGTTCATAAGTGGGTAGGCAAAAATAAATATAAAAC
>JBFRWL010000471.1:0-12726 GCA_051439565.1 Prochloraceae cyanobacterium | reverse complement strand
CTCTCAGTAAGTCTAGCTTGGGTGTTGTTGTTTTAACTGAAATCCCAGTTACTTCGGTTTTGCCACAAGCGCGACCAAACCTAAAAAAATTACAATCATAGTGCAGCTACCCATAACAGCGAAACCTCCACAGCGTCTCAGCCTTGAACAGGGGGTAATTATTTTTACTCGCATTGCTAGCCATATTTACGATTTATCGCTGCCGAGTCGCAGTGATAAATTTCACTTTCTGGGGCGCATAGAACAAAAAAGCGACAGCCTTTGGGCAGTAACTAATATTAATGGTCAACCTTGTATGCCTGAATATTTCGATGACTGGCAGCAAGCTACTTTATTTTTGATTGAGCTTGACTGGGAATGACAACTTCTATCAGCTTTACTGGAGATGACTTAATCTACAATTAGTTAGTAGCTTGTAGCTAACAGGAGCATATAAATTGGAGTATTACCTAAATCTCTTCTCTCCAGAGACTTATGAAGTATTCTCAAAATCAGAGCGTGATATTTCTGGGTTTCGTATACGTCAAACAAGTGCTGCCAAGCTAATTAAGCCGGGTGACAAGTTCATTTGTTACATGACTAAACTATCCCGGTGGATTGGCATTTTAGAAGTTCAAAGTGATTGTTTTTGAGATGATACTCCAATCTTTGTTTCCCAAGACGATCCTTTTGTAATTGCTTTCAAAGTTAAACCGCTTGTGTGGTTACCTAAAGAAAAGGCAATTCCGATCCATAATGATAAAGTTTGGGAACGTTTATCATTTACCAAAGGAATTGATAAAAGTACATCAAAATGGACAGGTAAGCTTCGCAGTAGCCTTAATCAGTTAACCAAATAAGGTATTTCAGGAGATTCGGCGACCTGTATTTTCATTGCTTGATGTAGCATCTATGGTAGTTTCTAAAATCGATTTACCATATAAAAATAAATTTCAACCTGGAACAGAAAAGTTGTTATTGGCAGCAACATTTGAGGGAATTCTATAACTGTAGCTTCAAGTTTATTAAAACTTAACTAAGAGAATAGAGTGAACGCCAAAGAAACTATTAATAACTCAAATATAAGTAAAAAACCAGTTAACGAAAAAAAGAGGTGGATAGTGAACCTGGGTTCCCTAAAATTCTTGAGTAGTCTGCGTCAAGAAAATCGCCAGTTTGCCGTAATTGGCTTGGGACGCTTTGGACGAGGTGTTTGTCAATCGCTACACCAGATGGGATACGAAGTTCTAGGCACGGATATTGAGGAAAAGCGAGTGGCGCAGGTATTGGCAGAAAGGAATGCTACCCATGCAATTGTACTTGACTCAACCGATCCCAATGCTCTCAAACAGGCAGGTATCTTTGAATTTGATACAGTAATCGTTGCTATTGGCAATTTCTTACAAGAAAGTATTATTACCACGCTAAATTTGAAGGAAGCTGGCGTAGAGCATGTAGTTGCTAAGGCTTCCTCAGATATTCACGGCAAGCTGTTAAAAAGGGTAGGCGCCGATCATGTAGTATATCCTGAGTATGAGGCTGGATGTGCTCTGGCTCGCACCCTGACTAAGCCAGCAGTTTTGGATCGCTTTGAATTAGACCCAGATAATAGTGTCGTAGAAGTGCTAGTGCCAGAGGAATTTGACGGTAAAAGTTTGGCGGAACTAGAACTAAGAAGTAATTATGGTTTGAATGTTTTAGCTGTGGGTAATGAAGAAAAGTTTGTGATCAACCCAGGTCCCCTGGAAACTCTACACAAAGGTTTAGCAATGGTAGTAATCGGTTGTAATAAGGATATTCAGCGGTTGCCAAATATGACTTAATCAAAAAGGTGTAAATCTAGTATTGGTGAGTGCTATAGCTATTCTGTTTGCTTAATCTGTTTATCAATTAAGGAAATATCGGCTAAAATTATTAAGAAATCTATAGCTTTACCCGTACAACTACTAAATTATAAGAACTCCCTATGTCTCTCCCCATTCGCAACGTTGCGATTATTGCTCACGTCGATCATGGTAAAACAACTCTCGTTGACTCTCTACTCAAGCAATCAGGCATTTTCCGCGAAGGGGAGGATATTCCCGATTGCGTCATGGACTCCAACGATCTAGAAAGAGAACGAGGTATTACAATTCTTTCTAAGAATACAGCAGTTCGCTACAAAGATACCTTAATTAATATCGTCGATACACCTGGACACGCAGACTTTGGCGGTGAAGTTGAGCGGGTGCTAGGCATGGTAGATGGCTGTCTGCTGATTGTAGATGCTAATGAGGGGCCAATGCCTCAAACCCGATTTGTCCTCAAAAAAGCTTTAGAAAAAGGACTGCGTCCTATTGTCGTCGTCAATAAGATTGACCGTCCCAATGCTGACCCCGATGCTGCAGTTGATAAGGTTTTTGATCTATTCGTGGAACTGGGTGCAGATGACGATCAGTGCGACTTTACTAGCTTATTTGCTTCAGGTTTAGAAGGCTACGCTAAAGAAGATTTAGAGGAAGAAGGGGTGGACATGCAACCCCTGTTTGAAGCAATCTTGCATCACGTTGCGCCACCAGCTGGAGATGTTAACAAGCCTCTGCAACTGCAAGTTACCACCCTCGATTATTCCGATTATCTAGGACGCATTGTTATAGGTAGAATTCACAACGGCACGATTAAAGCAGGTCAGCAAGCTGCAATTGTCAAAGAAACCGGCGAAATTGCTAAGGCGAAAATCACTAAATTAATGGGATTTGAAGGACTCAAGCGAGTTGAGTTGCCAGAAGCCACAGCAGGTAATATTGTGGCAGTAGCAGGATTTGCCGATGCTAATATTGGCGAGACGATTACTTGTCCTGACGAACCGCAGGCTTTACCTTTAATTAAAGTAGACGAGCCTACCTTGCAGATGACTTTCTCGGTCAATGATTCCCCTTTTGCAGGTCAGGAGGGAAATTACGTAACTTCTCGGCAATTGCGCGATCGCCTATTTCGAGAATTAGAAACTAATGTCGCCTTGCGCGTAGAAGAAGCTGACTCCCCTGATAAATTCCTGGTTTCCGGTCGTGGAGAATTGCATTTAGGTATCCTGATTGAAACTATGCGTCGAGAAGGGTATGAATTTCAGGTATCTCAGCCACAAGTTATTTATCGGGAAGTGAACGGTCAACCTCGCGAACCCTTTGAGTACCTAGTCTTAGACGTTCCAGAAGAGGGGGTAGGCGCTTGTATCGAACGCTTAGGACAGCGCAAGGGAGAAATGCAAGACATGCAAGCGGGAGGAAATGGTCGCACTCAGCTAGAATTTATTATTCCCGCGCGGGGGTTAATTGGTTTTAGAGGTGAATTCATTCGCCTAAGTCGCGGGGAAGGAATTATGAACCATAGCTTCTGGGAATACCGTCCTCTGTCTGGAGAGTTGGAAACTCGCTACAATGGCGTAATTATCGCTTTTGAAGAGGGAACTGCGACCTTCTACGCTTTGAAAAATGCTGAAGATCGAGGTGTATTTTTTATTACTCCTGGAACCAAAGTTTACAAAGGCATGATTGTTGGGGAACACAACCGTCCTCAAGATTTGGATCTCAATGTGTGCAAAACCAAGCAGCTAACTAACCATCGATCAGCTACAGGCGACGAGTTAGTTCAGTTACAAGCACCAGTAGAGATGAGTCTAGAGCGTGCTTTAGAATATATTGGGTCAGATGAGTTAGTAGAAGTAACGCCGGAGTCCATTCGCTTGCGTAAGATGAAGGCTAAGAAGTTAGCTAAGCGTTAACTCAAGGGTAGATGGTAATACTGTTCGGTTAGGCTTCAAAGTCATATGGTGAGGCAAATTTAGAATTCAGAATCAATTTTGAGCTTAATCGAGCAGTATTAGGGTAGGGGGTACATAGCGTTTCTATTTGAGATGTAAACTAAAAATTCTCTTCCAATAAGTTTGTCAGGGCTTTGGCTGTTTACGAATCATTTAGAAACGCTACATAGCAATCATATTAGTTCAACTTCAAACTCCCAATCCAATTCTAGAAAACCAATTCAGTATTTAAAATTTCTTATTTCTTTTATTAGTATTTATGTAAATATCTTTGTAATATATTTGCCAACAGTACTGGTTTCCTGTCTTAACCTCAGCAACCGAGAGCGCAATTTTATACCGAGTCGCAGTACAATGTGTATATCCGTTAAATAATATACACAAAAGGAAGCTAAAATGAGGACTAACATTGTCATTAATGACCAATTAATGGCTGATGCACTTAAAGCTACTGGCTTAAAAACGAAACGGGAAGTTGTTGAAATGGGTCTTCAGACTTTAATAAAGCTAAAACAAGAAGAGAAAATTAAAGCATTTAAGGGTAAGTTGAAATGGGAAGGAAATCTTGAGGAAATGAGGCTCGATCGATGATCGTAGTGGATACGAGTGTTTGGATTAATTATTTTAATGGTAGTGACACTCCTGCAACTAAACAACTTGATTCATTGCTGGGAATTAAGCCGATAGCAATTGGTGACATCATTCTGACTGAAGTTCTTCAAGGTTTTAGGAATGACGAGGATTATAAAACAGCAAAAAACTTACTCACTTCATTAACTATTTTTGAGTTGTTGGGTGAGAAGATGGCATTAAAAAGTGCGGATAATTATCGTCTGCTACGCAAACAAGGAATAACTATCAGAAAAACTGTTGATGTTATCATTGCTTCCTTTTGTATTGAAAATGACCTCCCGCTTCTTTTTTCGGATAAAGACTTTTTTTCCCTTCGTTAAACATTTGAAACTTGTTTCTGTTTGCTCTATCACATGATTATTCGGCAATGTTGGACTATAGTAATTATTTGGATGAGGATGTCAATAATGCGATCGCTGATGGTTTGAGCCGAAGAAGGATAGACGTTGCAACTACTCCAAAGTCAAGCTTAATTTCCTCTTCGGATGAGGAGCAATTAAGAATGTTGATGACCCAAAATTACTAGTCTGTCAATCTTGAAATAATGGGTTGAGATAGGACAAGGGAGAAAATTTAATGGCACTTATCTCTCAAATCAATCTTGACAAAGTATTACGCCACTCAAACTAAAAGCGCGTGCTTCAGTGATTTTTACTTTCACCAATTGACCTTTGAGTTGATTGATATCTCCTTCAAAGAAAGTGAGGCGGTTTCCTCTGGTACGTCCCATTACTTGAGAGGGATTTTTGAGATTTTGGTCTTCTACGAGTACTTCTTCTGTGCGATCGAGATAGCGCTGCGATCGCTCCTGCGCTTTCACTGCTACTAAACGATTTAGACGTTGCAGGCGATCGCTTTTTACTTCCTCGCTTATCTGATTTTCCCACACAGCGGCAGGAGTACCAGGACGAGGGGAATAAGCTGCCGTATTTAATTGATCGAAGCCAATATCTTCGACTAATTGGAGAGTCTTCTCAAACTGTGCTTCTGTTTCTCCCGGAAAACCCACAATAGCGTCAGCACTAATGGAAGCATCGGGCATATATTCCCTAATTTTCTTGATTATGCGACGATATTTCTGATGAGTGTAACCTCGCGCCATTGCTTTGAGAATTTCATTATCCCCAGACTGGAAAGGAATGTGAAAGTGTTCGCACACTTTAGGCAACTCGTAGCAAGCACGAATTAGCCTTTCAGTAAAATAACGGGGGTGACTGGTCGCGAAGCGGATGCGATCGATCCCTGGTAAGTCGTGAACGTAGTAGAGTAAGTCTGTTAAGGTATGCTTGTGCCGTCCCGACTCAGTAACCCCAGGTAAATCTCGTCCGTAGGCATCAATATTTTGTCCCAACAGAGTAACTTCTTTGTACCCCTGTCTGCTTATTTCTTCCATTTCGGCTTTAATTGCTTCGGGAGTGCGAGATTGTTCTACACCCCTAACGTTTGGCACTACACAGTACGTACAGCGTTCGTTACAACCGTAGATTATATTGACCCAGGCTGTGACTTGGCTATCTCGACGAGGTTTAGTAATATCTTCAACGATGTGAATCGGTTCTGTGGCGACTATCTGATTTCCTGCAAATACTTGTTCTAGTAAATCTGCCAAACGATTGGCGTGTTGCGGACCCATTACTAAGTCTAACTCAGGAACGCGGCGCAGCAGTTTTTCTCCTTCCTGTTGAGCCACACAGCCAGCTACAATCAGGGTTAAGTCTGGTTGTTCGTGTTTGCGCTTTGCCTGTCTGCCGAGGTAAGAATATACTTTTTGTTCGGCGTTATCCCTTATGGTACAGGTGTTGTAGAGAACTATGTCAGCTTGATTTGGATCTTCTGACCACTTCATCCCCATATCTTCTAGAATGCCAGACATCCTTTCTGAGTCGGCTTTGTTCATCTGGCAACCAAAGGTAGTAATGTGATAGTGCTGGGGAGTAGTCATGGTTGGTAATTTTTGATTATCGCACTTGTTTCTCGATATTTTATTATAAATTTTATAAACAATTTAGGTGTGAAAAAAGAGGTCTGAAGAACAGACCTCTTATATAATTGCAGGTTAATGTCTATGAACTACAGAGTAAAAAGGATTTAGGCGACTAACTAAAGAGAGGGATTACTGCTTAAAACTAAAGATTTTTCAAGATTTAAATACATTTTTGACTAGAAATTGATTAATCTTGAAACCTAGAAAGATAATGGAGTGAAATGGAACATTAAAGCTATGACAAGTGGGATTAAAACAGCAGCTATCGCAAACCGGATGATTTCGTAAAAAGTGTCTTCTTGATTCATTTTTATCAATAAAACTCTAACTAAGATAATTATTACCTAAAATCTAGCTCTCAGTCATCAGTTAAATTACTGAATACTATCTGCGCAAATTATACCATTTTTACCTTTTGCTGCTACAGAAGGTAGATAGATTTTGGGCATAAGGTATAGATCATAGGGGATTGGCGATTATGACTTGCATTGTTTATTTTGACAAACCTAACGCTCTTCTCAATTATTTAGAGCAATTGTTTAAAGATAAATCAGCTAAATCCATAATTTGCTCGAAATAAAAGTTATTAACTAAATCGGCGAGGGCTTCAGCAAGAGGAGCAGATGAGTCAGGGATTTGCTCGAGTAGGCTGAAAATCTGTTCGCCATCAGCAGCAGTAGCAAAATGGTAAAGCTGAGTAATCCATTCACAAGGCATTTCTGCCAGAGCAGATGGTGTGAGCATTTTGTTAAGAGGCGCTAACTCGGTTGAGCTGGATAGCTCCTGGTTTTCGTACAAATAGCTTACCTGAAGATATTCGGCTATTTTGTCTAAAAGCACATTCTCCCGAAAAGGCTTGCAGATAAAATCGTTGCAGCCAGCAGCTAAAATCGCGTTTCGCTCCTGTGCAAAAGCACTGGCGGTTAGGGCAATAATTATAGTATCTCGACCCTTGGGATCGGCTTTGATTTGTTGACTAACTTCATAGCCAGTCATTACAGGCATACGCATATCCATCAAAATTAGATGTGGCGACCAACTAGACCACAAAGTCAGTGCTTCTTGACCATTGTCGGCTTGGCACACCTCGAATCCAAGCATGGTCAGTAGATTGACTAGCAGTTGGCGATTTTCAGCTCTATCCTCCACTACAAGGATGCGAGGTCTTGTTTGCTGAGGGGCTAGTCCGATCGCTCTTAATTTTTGCCGCTTGTCTATGTCTGCACCCGAACAAGCTAGACTAACGAGAACGTCAAAGCGAAAAACCGTTCCCTGGTTTAAAGTACTACTGACGCTGATGTCTCCTCCCATCAAACGGACAAATTGTCTGCTAATAGCTAAACCCAAGCCAGTTCCTTGCTGAGATTTTCGCCCCGTTTCCGTTTGCACAAAAGCTTCAAACAAAGTGTCCAGTTCTTCTGGAGCAATGCCTTGTCCTGTATCTTGTACTTCAAAGACTAAACAGGCATTGTCGATTTCTTTTTCTCTACCGAGCTCGACCAACCCAGAGCCGCCTAAGGTTCCTGCTCGCAGTATTATTCCACCTTGTTGAGTAAATTTAATGGCGTTTCCCAGAAGGTTAACTAGGACTTGACGCAATTTCTTGGAGTCAGTTTTTACATATTGAGGCAGATTCGGAGCCAAGTCAACTAAAAATTGTAAACCTTTGGATTCTACTTTTAGCCGTAACATTTGTTCGATATTCTCGAGCATTTCATACAAGTCAAAGGAGTTTTCATTTAGCTCCAACCGACCTGACTCAATTTTGGACATTTCGAGAACGTCATTAATCAAATCCAACAAATGCTCGCCACTGCGATTGATAATGTTTAGCTGTTCGAACTGCTCCTGACTCAGCCCTCGCGCTCTCAGCAGCAGTTGGGTAAATCCCAGAATAGCGTTGAGTGGAGTTCGTAACTCGTGATTCATATTAGCGAAGAATTGAGTTTTGGTCTGGTTGGCTCTTTCGGCTGCTTCTTTTGCCTGTTGCAGTTCGCCAGCACGGTTCTCCAGATTCTCGACCAGTTTTTGAACTTTGGCACTCATCGTGTTGAAGGCATGAGCCAGAATCGTTAGTTCGTCATTAGTGTCAACAGTGAGCTTCTGAGTTAAGTCCCCAGCTGCCAGGCGCTGTGTTGCTGCTGTCATTTGTTGTAAAGGTTCGACGATCGATCTACTGACTAAGAGTGCTAGGAAAGTACCGAACAGTGCAGCGATCGCTGCTAGATACATACCTTGATTGCGCACGCCAACTATTTTTTCTTGTAAAGATGCGGTAGAAAGTCCTATACTGATTGCCCCGACTGGCTCATTGCCCAAAATTATGGCTTTGCCCGCCAGCAGATGGTTATCCTGCCAATGAAAAATCGTTTTCTCACTCTGTAGTAATTCGAGACCCAAAGAATTGGTCTTGAGGGTATAGATCTGCGTCTCTTGAGCATAGGCATCAGCTACGATCCGCCCCTCTTTCTGATAAATGCGGGCGGCGATCAATACCCGATCTGAGCGAAGCTGCTCGACAATGTCCTGTATATAGTCCACGTCTCCGAAGTAGAGTGCATCAATGGTCGCTACTGTGAGAGTATTCAATAAAGTTTCAGCTTGATTTTCCAGTTCTTGACGAAAGTTTTGTTGCTCGCGACGAAGGGATAACCAGGTAACATTGATTACCGCCACCGTAACCAATGCGGTCATCGCTAGCGTCAGTTTAGTGGCTAGCGTTCCTTTGACCCCTCTGAGTCTAGCTCTCCAACTCCTCACTGCTAGTTACCTTGATTTATTTCCTGGGATTTAACCTGTTCGTATAGCTCTCGCATTCTCTGGATGCTCTCTTGAGGGGGAAAATCGTCAAACTTAGCTGTATTGGCAAATTGCTTGAGAATTTCCTGTCCTTCAGCTGTCTTATCCATGCCGATGAGCAAAGTCTTGATGGCTTCTAGCAGCTCTGGTTCCATGTCTGATCTGACCATCACCACGTTCCGAGCTACTTTCTCAGTTTGAGCTAAGATGGTTGTTTGGCTGCGGACTTCTTCAGAAATTCCCGCAAAAGTCTTACTATCGACAGCACCAGCAGCCACTTTCTTGCTAATTACCCACTCAATACTATTCTCATCTTCATCGCTAAAGACATATCCCACCTCTTCTGCTGCTACCGTGGCACTAGCTGAATTCTTTTCTCTCAGATTGAGTCCGGCTTTGAGCAAATAAGTTACAGGTAACATATAGCCTGAAGTAGAAAAACGATGGTCTAAAGCCATCATTTTCCCTTTGAGCTCTGACACAGAACTGATTCCGCTCGACTTGAGGGTGAAAATGACTGTGTAGTAATCAGCATCACCTCCCTTCCAACGGCGCAGGATGGGTTGAGCGCCAGAGGCATCGATCGCCCTCATGGCAGGATAGGGACTGTCAAAGTAGAGATCCACCTTACCTTCTTTGAGCCATTGAACCATTGTTGCTAAATCTGGAGCAACTTTCACTTGACCCGTGCCGATCTCAAATTGGCTCAAATTGGCGGCTAGGTAATCAGCCAAAGGCTGAAAACGTCTGATTTTCTTGCCGGGATTGCTAGAAATGTCAGATAAGACGATGACTTTAGTTACTTGAGGGTTAGTTACTTGAGGGGAGGTAGAGCGTTTTGGTGTTGGTTGAGAGTTACAACTGGCCAAGGCGATTAATATTCCCAACCATGCGACTTTTCTGAAAAACCTGGGTAACATTTGGTTGTCCTTATTGACTGAAAAATCTAAGCAAGTGTCTATCTCTAGTTTGCCCTTATCTTCAAATAAATAGCTTTCAATAGTATTAAGCTATTAATACACCAGAGTTAGCGATTAATTGGGCTGCGGCTTTAGGGGCTAAAGGTTTGGAGAACAAGTATCCTTGACCAAATTCGCATCCCAATGCTCTCAGTTGAGCCAAATGCACTGTCGTTTCTATCCCCTCTGGAGTAACGCTCATATTTAACTGATGAGCTAGAGTAACTATCGCCCTAACGATTTCTAGATTCTCGCCATTTTCACCAATTCTGCTGATAAAGGAGCGATCGATCTTTAAATTATTGACCGGAAAGCGATGCAGATAACTCAAGGAGGAATAACCCGTACCAAAGTCATCGATGCTCAAATGAATCTGACGGCTTCTGAATTCCTGGAGAATTTTAGTGGCTAATTCGGGATTTTCGACAATTGCACTTTCGGTAATTTCTAGCTTTAAACTCCGGCTATCGAGTTGAGTTTCCTCCAGAATTTGGTCGATCTGTTCGATCAGATCGGGTTGGGAAAACTGTTTGACAGAAAAATTGACACTGATGGTTAAATGTGGAGCCTGATATTGCTTCTGCCAAACCCTTAGCTGGCGACAAGCTTCGCGCAAGATCCAAATTCCGATCGGCACAATTAAGCCAGTTTCTTCGGCTACGGGAATGAATTGTGCTGGCGAAATAAATCCTTTTTCTGGATGATGCCAGCGTACCAGTGCCTCAAATCCACTGAGGGAATTACTCGGCAGAGATAGGATTGGTTGATAGTGAACAGCAAACTCCTGGCGAGCAATTGCTCGTTGTAGATCGGTCTCTAAGATCAGGAAATTTACGCTACTATCGTGCATACTGGTGTTAAATACCTGATAACAGCCTTTGCCCAGTTCTTTGGCTCGATACATGGCCGTGTCTGCGTCCCGTATAATTCTCTCTGGCTGCTGATAGTCTTCTGTTCCCAAGACAATGCCAATACTGACATTGATGAAGATTTCGTGTTCGTCAATGTGGAAAGGTAACTTGAGTTTTTCATTGATCCTTTGAGCAATGCAAGTGGCGTTGCTGATATCTTGGACTTCCTGGAGGAGCATGGCAAACTCGTCTCCTCCCAGGCGGGCAATAGTATCGATCGAACGCAGGCAAGACTTTAAACGAGCAGCAACCTTGACCAGAAGTTTGTCTCCCACAACATGACCGAGGGAATCGTTGATTAGTTTAAAGCGATCGCAATCTAGAAACAGCACGGCAAAAAAATAATTGGGCTGCTGAGAAGTGCGGTTAATTACTTGGCGCAGACGATTCAGAAATAATGAGCGATTAGGTAATTTGGTGAGAGGATCGTGGAAGGCGAGATGTTGTAATTGATGTTGGGTTTTTTTATGCTCTGCGATTTCTCTTTCGAGTTGTGCAGTGCGTTGTCTAACTCGTTGTTCTAGTTGTGCGTTGAGCTGCTGTATTTGTGCTTTGGCCGATTGTAGCGCCAATTGATTTTTTACCCGAACTACAACTTCTTGCCAATGAAATGGTTTGCTGATGTAATCTGTGCCGCCAACTTCAAAAGCTTTTACCTTATCCGTTACTTCATCTGAAGCACTTAAGAAAATCACTGGAATCTCCCGGGTTAGAGGTGAAGCTTTTAGTTGTTGACAAACTTGATAGCCATCTAGACCTGGCATTTTAATGTCGAGCAAAATTATCTGGGGTGGTATAGTCTCTACTGCCTTGAGAGCCATATGACCATTTCTCACCCCTCGTACTTTATACCCTTGCTCAGTCAGAATACTAGATAAAAATTGTAGATTTTCGATTGTATCATCAACAATCAAAACATTTGCTTGATTTAGCTCGCTCGGATAGCTATTTATAAACATTTATGATATATCTCTTTACAATAGTGCAGAAAAAATTATTGATTTCTTTACTAAATCTCAAAACTGATTGTTTGCGACTCTATTGATATTAGAACCTAGCTTCATGGCTTGCGTCTTTAGCTATTATGCTTATTTTTTATCCTATTTATCTTAGGATTTGCCGAACAAGTTTTTTGGTGTAGGTAGGAGTCAGCAAAGGGATTCAGAATAATCTAGACAATTTAAAAATGCATAAGTTTTCAAGACTGAAATAAAGAGCAAGAAGATAATTTATTTACTGTTATTTGATTTTTATAGTATTAACGGGCAGTGCAAAACTCAGGAGCGAAGCGACCTTTAGACCTGGGATAAATGCTACCCGGCACCCTTGATGTGCCGTTTGTCTGCTAGACTATTTTATGTCAGTATAAATGACATAATCATGATTGTTCTTGAGTTTAAAGTCAAAGCTAACACCGAGCAAGATCACGCAATAGACGAGGCTATCCGAACCACTCAGTTCATCACAAACAAATGTCTTAGGTTCTGGATGGATAATCAAAAAGTAGGAAGATATGACCTTAACAAACACTGCAAGGTATGATAAACATTCAATAAAAATATAGTCAAATATAGTTAAATAAAGTCAAATATATTACTCAATAAATTACCTTGTATGAGATAATATCAATATTGAGTCAATAGAGACAATGAGGCAAGTTGA
>JBFRWL010000470.1:0-4796 GCA_051439565.1 Prochloraceae cyanobacterium | reverse complement strand
CTCAAATCGTCCCCGACAATACCCTCGGTACAGAAAACTCTGTCGTTAATCCCATCGACGAACAAGTTGACCGTATTGATGGGGGAGCAATTAGGAATAGTAACTTATTTCACAGCTTCTTAGAATTCAATGTTGGTGAAGGAAAATCTGCCTATTTTGCCAATCCAGACGGAATTACCAATATCTTCAGTCGCGTTACAGGAAATAACCCCTCTCAGTTATTAGGAACTTTAGGAGTATGGGGAGATGCTAACCTCTTTTTACTCAATCCCAACGGTATTCTCTTTGGCTCTAATGCTCGCTTAGACTTGAGGGGTTCTTTTTTTGCTACTACAGCAGATAACTTACTCTTTCCTGACGGTCGAGAATTTAGTGCCATTAATCCTCAAGCTGCACCCCTGTTAAATGTCAACGTTACCCAACCCATTGGCTTACAATTTGAGGGCAATCCTGAAACGATTATTAATCGATCTAGATCAATCGACAGTAACGGGCAGATAGTGGGACTAAAAGTGCAATCAGGGCAGAGTTTAGGATTTCTTGGTGGTGATATCAAGCTAGAAGGAGGAGTTCTCACCGCACCAGGAGGTCAAGTAGAATTGGGCGGACTGTCAGAAAATGGAACATTTGAACTAAATAATAGTGGCAGTTTGAGTTTCCCTAATGGACTAGCCAGAGCCGATATATTCTTAACCAATGAAGCTAGTGTTAATGTAAGTGCTGGAGGTGGAGGTTCTATTCTAGTTAATGCTAGAAATTTAGAAATGTCTGGCATAAGCTCTCTGATAGGAGGAATAGATGCTGGTTTAGGCTCTCCTGATGCTCAATCAGGAGATATTGAAATCAATGCCACTGATACTGTTTCTTTTGATGATAGTTTCATCAATAACGCGATAGGACAGGAAGCTGTGGGTAATGCAGGCAACATTAATGTTACTACTAGCTCTCTTTATATGCTCAATGGCTCTCAACTATTGTCTCGCACCGACGGACAAGGAAATGCAGGGGATGTAGTTGTAAACGCTAAAGATGTTGCTGTCTTTGATGGGGTGAGTGGTGACGGATTCTTTCCCAGTGC
Organism: Prochloraceae cyanobacterium; assembly: GCA_051439565.1. GTDB lineage: Bacteria > Cyanobacteriota > Cyanobacteriia > Cyanobacteriales > JBFRWL01 > JBFRWL01. The sequence continues at coordinate 3,718 of JBFRWL010000470.1, read as the reverse complement.
AGCAGTTAGCGATGTTGGTCAAGAAGGAGTTGGCAATGCAGGTAGCATTAAAATTAAGACTAGGTCTTTTTCTTTGAAAAATCTTGCTCGCCTCACTTCTACTAGTCGCGGTCAGGGAGATGCAGGAAATATATCCGTCAACGCTAAGGAGAGTATCTTTCTTGACAATAGTGATATTTTTAGTAATGTAGGGACTTCTCTCCTACAAGGTGCTAGTGGTCAAGTGGGGAGTATTGTACTTGAAGCTAAAACAATTTCTTTAATTAATGGCTCTCAACTACAAGCGGGAATATTGTCGCAGAATCGAGGAAAGGAAGCAGGTATCATTTCCGTTAAGGCTAAAGATTCGATTTTTTTAGGAGGGGCTGATGCGGAAGGTCGTCAAAGTGGTATATTCGCCGATGTCGAATCGGAAGCCATCGGAAATGGGAGCAAGATCGAACTCTCAGCAGTTTCAGTTACTTTAACGGATGGTGCTGTCTTAAATTCCCGCAATGCTGCTCAAGGTAATGGTGGGGACATCAATATCGAAACTAACAGTTTAAGAGTTAGTAATGGCTCTACTGTCACAACTTCTACGTTAGGGTTGGGAAATGCTGGATCTTTAAATATCCGCGCTTCTGAATCAGTAATTTTGGAAGGTACTTCAGGGTTTGACACAAATAGGTTATTAGCTATCGTTGGAGAAGGTGCTACGGGAAATGGAGGTAATTTAAGCATTGCAGCAGGAATTTTAATTGTGCGCGATGGTGGCTTAATTTCTGTGGGAACAGAAGGAAATGGCAGAGCGGGAACTCTCACTCTTAATATTCAAGGTAATTTTTTCCTATCTGGTCAGGAAACTGGTATATTTGCCAATACAACAGAAGGCTCTACAGGTGATGGGGGCAATATTGAGATTGATTCCCAAACACTAAGCATTAAAAATGGTGCGAGGATTGCTGTAGACAGTCAGGGAATAGGAGTTGGGGGAAATATCGTCGGCACAACAGGTACTCTTAATCTCAACAATGGAATCATTTCAGCAGAAACTGCTAGCAACACAGGGGGTGACATCGAGCTACAAGTACAAGAATTATTAACATTGCGTAATGCCAGCCAAATTTCTACTACTGCTGGTACTGCTGGTGCAGGAGGAGATGGGGGCAATATTGAGATTAATAGTGATTTTATTGTTGCCTTTCCCCAGGAAAATAGTGACATCACTGCCAATGCTTTTACTGGTAATGGGGGTCGAGTGCAAATTAATTCCTCTGGCATCTTTGGGATTGAACCTCGAATTCAACTAACCTCTTTGAGTGACATCACTGCTAGTTCCACTTTGGGCACCGCAGGTATCGTCGAAATTAATACCTCTGATATTGACCCCAATCGAGGATTAACTAATTTGCCAGAAGAAGCAACCGAGGTGGAAGTAGCCCAAGGATGTCAAGCAGGTGATGGGCAAGAAGCAGTAACATTTTTTAATCTGGGACAGGGGGGTTTGCCTCCCAACCCTAACGATCCTTTTCGCAGCGAAAAGATTATTACTCCTTGGATTCCTTTGATTTCTGGAGAAGAACCAGTTTCTACTCTGGTGATAGAAGAATTTTCTACAGTACTAGAAACTAGCAGGAAAAACTTGCTAATACCAGCTTGCCTTGATAATTAGCTTTTTTGAACTATTTTAAACATTTGGGAGTATATTGAGCTAAATTTTCTAATCCCACATCTTCTAATAAGTTTGACCAAGGTTGTTTCAAAGCAGGATTTTGTTGATTGCGACAAAAGAGGATCGCTGTTTCGTTAAGGGCATCGTACCAAATACCCTGGTTACTATAGATAGCAATGCGCTCTTGTGGTGATAAGGTATCCAATTGATTCTCAATATCTGAGAGTTCAACTCGCCTAATCGCACCATCGATAGACCAAACTGAGTCACTGTCTTGAGAGTTACAATCCAGCACTAGATACCAACGATACCATTTGTTTTCTTCTAAAGAATGAGGAATGGGGATGCTGAAGACATCAGAAGTTTGGGGTAATGTGACAGAAATTTGTTTTGGAGAAAGCTTGAGATTAGTTTGGATTTCCTCTAAGGAAAATTCACCGACAAGTTGTTGTTCTATCTTGTCAGGTTTATAGTTAACCCGAACCCAGATAGTAGGGGATTCTTGAACTGTTAAGCCCCGACTATCAGCAGGAATTAAGGGGGTTAGCGAAATATCTCCTGCTGTACCAGATGTAGCAAGAGGACAATTGGTACGACTTCCAGTACCGCGATCGCGTCCACTAGGAGCATCCCCTTCATAATCTGGTTGTTGAAAACTGGTTTGGTTATTTTGTTCGGAAGCTAACCAAACATCTGTTTGTGCTTTAAGAGATTTAGAATAGCCTATCAGAAAGAGGGAAAAAGCAACGATATAGGTAAGAGTTATTTTTTGCATAGTGATTGATTCGAGTTGAAAAAATTTAACTATTGCTGTGCGCGATTTAAAGAAAGTTTGACCAAGGTAATTCCGCCTCCATTCAGGATTAAGACTATGACCGAGGGAATCAAAGGCATCCAACCCCCCTGTAAAATAAAGAGATAGCAAACCCCATATAATGTCCCCAATGCCAATCCCGTAGACATGACTAAGCGTTGTGGCTGATGAATTTGACAAGCAATTAAGCCTCCTACTACTGACCAACTCAAAATCCAAAGGGTTTCTCCCCACAAAGGCAAAACCCAAAGAAGAGGTCTATTGTCCAAAACTGCACTGAGGATTTGACTGATCATGTGGGCTTGAATGAATAAACCAGGTATTTTTTTCTCATGGGTAGGTTGACTTGCGCTATAAGGAGTCAGCCAATAATCAGCACTGCTATTAATCGAACCAGCAATTCCGACAAGGATGAGGCGATGTTTTAGCTCTTTTTTTGTTTCAGCAGGAATCCGCTCCTGAAGCAGATCGCTAACACTGACGGTATGAGCAATTGACTTGGGAGAGGGAAGAGAACGGTAATTGAGTAGAATTTGTCGTCCTCTAGCATCCAGTTTGGTGTAGCCTCCAGTTAAGGATCTTAACTCTCTCAGAACAATCTTCTGGTTTGAGTCTGGCGCATCAAATTGTAATTCTTGTTTATCGTTATACTCCCAGTGGATTCCTTGTTGATGTAGATAATAAAGTGCCAGCAAAAAGCTAAGATTATTTTGGGCAGTACAAGGATCTGTCGGGTCAGTTGACTTCATTGACAAGAGATGACGGCGGATCAAACCATCAGCATCAGCAACAGCATCGCTAAAACTAAGACGTTCTGCGGAAATTTCTGGGGGGGGAGCAATTCCTTCGGTGTCCCCAGCAAAGGAGTCTCTCACTTTACAGATGCCAAAGAGGTGTTCCTGTTGAAGATAAGTAGCTAATTCATGGTGAGTAGGCTCTACAGGAAAATCGCGATAGATATCTAAGCCAATGGCGACTGGTTGATACTGCTCCAGCTTCTCAAACAGCCGAACTAGCGTTTCTTCTGAGAGGGATGCATTATGCTTCGGTTTTTCTGCCTGCCCTCTAATATCCTCTGGAGTTGCTTGGATTATCAAGAGACGTTGATCGGGTTGTTCATAGGGTCGGTGTCGCATTAGGCGATCAAACGCTTCTAATTCAATGGGTTGCAGCATTCCCAGTAAGCGTAATCCCATGACCACAGCAGTTGTCAGGACACTGGTTCTGAGTAACAAATAACGATTTTGCCAGAT
>JBFRWL010000469.1:0-4137 GCA_051439565.1 Prochloraceae cyanobacterium | reverse complement strand
GGTAGAAGCCATCGCCCTTTGATATAAATCTAGGGTTTGTCCGAGGCGCGTTAATGGCCAAAGTAGTCGCTGAGTGAGAAATACTAATACACTATAAGTACCTACAGCTAGTCTACCTTCTACTGCTTCCATGCCCCCAAACAGAAGGATAGCGGTGAACCCTACTAAGATTACGATCCGAATTAGGGGGATAAATGCAGCACTGAAGGCGATCGCTTTTTGGTTGCTTTGGCGATAAGCTTCGCTTTCAATTCTCAATCGCTCGATTTCATAAGCTTCAGTGGTAAAACTTTTAATAGTTCTAATACCGCTGAGATTATTAGAAAGTCGACTATTAAGCAGACTTACCTTTTCTCGTACATCAGCATAACGGGGAGCCAGCAGTTTTTGAAAGCTAATAGAACCCCAGAGAATGAAAGGGATTGGTAATATTGCCATCCAAGCTACCCCAGGAGTAAAAATAAAGAACACGGCGCTGATAATAATTACCGTAGTGCTAACTTGAAGAATTTCATTAGCTCCTACATCCAAAAAGCGTTCTAGTTGATTAATATCATCGTTGAGAATAGCTAGTAATAAACCCGTACTCCGTTCCTCAAAGTAGGATAAATCTAAATCCTGTAGATGCCTGTAAGCATCTAAACGCAAATCGTGTTGAATATTTTGAGCTAGGTTGCGCCACAATCGCTGGTAAGCGTACTGAAATATCGATTCTAAACTCCAGATAATTAAGGAGAGAAAGCAGAGAAGAAGAAGTTGTGCAAAGATATCAGTAATTCCCAGACTGGCAATGAAAGAGTCCTGTCTTTTGACAACTACATCTACTGCTGCACCCATTAAAGCAGGGGGAGCTAGATCGAATATTTTGTTTAGAATAGAGCAGATAACTGCTTGCCAAATTAAAGTTTTATATTGGCGTCCGTATTTAATTAGACGTACAAGTGGATACTTTTTCTTAGTAGACTTGCGTTTTTTGGGCAACTGAGGAGAGAGGGATGAAGTTGACACTAGCCTCGACTTGAAAATGGAAAAGGATGCTTGTATAACTCTATCTTGATTTAGCAAAGATCGAGATTGTCATCAAGGAGGTTTATTGTGGAAAATACTGTCAATTGTCGGGTAGACTGCGTTAATGGCTGCATTTTAGGAGAGCAATGTCCTCACAAAGGATATGCAACAGAAGCATCGAAATTTATTGAGGACACTTCTTTAGACAAGATGATCGAGATAGCTGAGATAGCACGTATGAAAAAACTCACCGAACCTCCAAAATGGGTTATTCCTGACGAGATTTAAGTAAAAGCAATACAATCTTTCTGGTACTCTAGCGGCGGTTCCTATGCAGATTGATTTTCGCAATGCCAATACTCTGTGGGCTTCAATTTTGGTAGAAACTTTAAAATGCCTAGGATTAAGCACCGCCGTTATCTGTCCCGGTTCTCGTTCCACCCCCTTAACTATAGCTTTTGCTCAACATCCTCATATAAAAGCGATTCCCATACTTGACGAACGATCTGCGGCTTTTTTTGCTTTGGGAATTGCCAAGCGATCGCAATTGCCTGTAGCCTTAGTTTGTACTTCTGGAACTGCAGGAGCAAATTTTTATCCCGCAGTCATTGAAGCGAAATATAGTCGCGTACCGCTGTTGATTTTAACTGCCGATCGCCCCCCAGAATTGCGAAATTGCCATGCGGGACAAACGATCGATCAGCTAAAGTTATATGGAACTTATCCTAATTGGCAAACAGAGTTAGCATTACCAAGTACAGATTTAGGGATGCTGTGCTATTTGCGGCAAAATATCATTCAAGCCTGGGAGCGATCGCTTTTTCCCATTTGCGGACCAGTACATCTCAATTTACCCTTCCGCGACCCCTTAGTACCAATTCCTCAACCCGAAACCGAACACCTCAAGTCCCAGTTTCCAGCAGAAGAATTTTTCAGTAATATAAACAATCTCCACTTCCCACTCCCCACTACCTACTCCCTACTCCCTAATCTCCCGCTACAACAATGGCAACTGTGCGATCGAGGAATTATTATTGCGGGAGTTGCACATCCCCAACGTCCCCAGGAATATTGTCAAGCGATCGCCTCTGTGTCTCAGTTTCTAGGATGGCCCGTTCTTGCCGAAGCACTCTCACCCGTGAGAAACTATGCTAATCTCAATCCTTATCTCATTTCTACTTATGACTTGATGCTCCGCGATCGCCAACTTGCTGATAAGTTAGCACCAGTCATGGCAATACAACTAGGGGAACTTCCTACTAGTAAAGAATTGCGTACCTGGTTAGATAATACTCAACCCCAACGCTGGATTATCGATCCAAGTGCTGACAATTTCGATGCTCTTCACAGTAAAACTATTCATCTCAGAATATCGATCGAACAATTAACTGCAAAAATTATCCCTTGTTTCCAGGAAAAGCAAGTTAACGATCGAGTCAATTTTGTTGCTGATTACCTTAAGCTGTGGTGTGATGCCGAGAGAAAAATTAGGGAAGTGATCGACCAAACTATGCAATCAATGGATACCTTGTTTGAAGGTAAAGCTGCCTGGTTACTTTCCGAGAGTTTAGCAGTAGGAACGCCCATCTTTATTGCTAATAGTATGCCAGTACGAGATGCTGAGTTTTTCTGGAGACCAAACGATCGTAAAATCATTCCCTATTTTAACCGAGGTGCTAATGGAATTGATGGCACTTTATCTACTGCTTTGGGGATTGCACATCAGCATCAAAGTGCAGTGATTATCTCAGGAGATTTAGCTCTATTACACGATACCAATGGATTTTTAATTAGTAATAAATTCAGGGGGCATCTCACCATTATTTTAATTAATAATAACGGGGGCGGTATTTTTGAAATGTTGCCTATTGCTGAATTTGAACCGCCTTTTGAACAATTCTTTGCCACCCCTCAGAATATTAATTTTGCTCAATTGTGTCTAACTTATGGAATTGATTATCAAGTTATCGATAACTGGAAACAGTTAAAAAAGTTATTAAATCCACTTCCTAAAAAGGGAATTAGGGTTTTAGAATTGTTAACAGATAGAAAAGCGGATGCACGCTGGCGAAAAGAAAATTTAGGAAAATTTACAGTTAATTTTGTGTCTAAAAATCAACAATAAGATATATTTTTACTTGAACTTATTTAATGTCTATAATTAAAGTAAATATATTGAATAAAAACCGTTGAATATGGCTAGCGGGAGGTAAGCATGGTTAACTACGTATCGGGTGAGCTAGTCAAAGATTTAAGAACTGCTACAGAAGATTTGCATCAAGTTAATCCCCTCACAGGTCTTTTACGTTTTGGCATTATTGGCTTTATTTTTCTCATTTTGGTGGCGCTTGCTTGGTCAGCAGATCGGGAATTAGTTTTTTTAAGTTTTTCAGTGTTGGCAGGATTATTCTATGCTTTCTGGCTCATCTGCACTCACGATACTGTTCACCATACCTTGACTGGGTGGAAGTGGTTCGAGGAATTTTCGGGACGGCTAATTAGCTGGCCAATGTTCTGGTCATACGGAGTATACTCGGAACTGCACCACTTGCATCATGGTTGGAATGGGATCGAGTTGCGAGATCCAGAAAGGGTGCAGTGGACTTGGGAAGAGTATCAGCAGGCTAACCCGATCGGGCGTTGGTACCTTCGCCATCAATGGGTATTGGATATTTTTGTGCTTGGAGGACTGGGACTGATTGTTAAATCCTTCGTTAATGGCTTGCGTTTTCAGGAATTTTTGCCCCGGTTGCGCCGACAACTTTTACTAGATGTAACAGGGATAGTGATTATCCACAGCATCCTGATAATATTAGTAATTATTCAAGGTGAAATACTGCGGTATTTCCTGTTCTGGTTAATTTTAGAACGGATGATCGGCATAGTAGCTCAGATGCGAGATCATCTCGAACACTACGGTCTTTGGGGCAGAGCAAAAGGATATCAAATTACACAACTTTATGCCAGCCGTAACTTGAAGACAAGTTGGTTAGTAGGATGGTTAATGGGAGGACTTAACTACCACGCCGTACATCATGCTTTTCCTGGAATTCCCTTTGAAAAACTGTCAGAAGCATTTGAGCGCATTCAACAAGTACTGCGCGATCGCGGTTTACCGCCAATGGAACT
>JBFRWL010000468.1:0-8300 GCA_051439565.1 Prochloraceae cyanobacterium | reverse complement strand
GAGTAAACGTTTTGCGTGTTCGGGTTTGCTGCGCAGCAACATCTTGAAGCGGTTTTCTGCATACATCGACTCGGCTACTGGTAGTTTGGGCGATCGCATATCTAGTTGTAAGGGATTTTCGCCTTGTGCGGCGCGATCGGGATGATAGCGGTACAATAACCAACGACCTGATTCTACTAATTCTTTTTGATGCTGCATGGCAGTAGTAATATTAATGCCGTGGGCAATGCAGTGAGAATAAGCAATAATCAGGGATGGGCCCTCATAAGCTTCTGCTTCTAGGAAAGCTTTGAGAGTGTGTTCGTCTCTCGCTCCCATCGCTACACTCGCTACATAAACATTACCGTAGGTCATTGCCATCAAACCCAGATCTTTCTTGGGAGCAGGTTTGCCACCAGCAGCAAATTTAGCTACTGCTGCCCTCGGTGTAGCTTTGGAAGCTTGACCCCCAGTATTAGAATAAACCTCAGTATCGAGTACTAAAACATTGACGTTGCGCCCGCTAGCTAGGACGTGATCTAGTCCGCCATAGCCAATATCGTAAGCCCAACCGTCACCGCCAATAATCCAAACACTCTTTTTGACTAGATAGTCGGCAATGCTGAGTAGTTGTTTGGCTTTATTACTGGCAATTGCTGGTAGTTTTTGTTTGAGCAGGGCAACTTTTTCCCGTTGTTCCCAGATATCGGCTTCGTCTTGTTGTGGGGCATTCAGGATACTATTAGCTAGTTCTTCTCCTACTTCAGAAGACAAAGACTTCAGTAATTCCCTGGCAAATCCCGTTTGTTTGTCAATGGAAAGGCGAAAACCCAAACCAAACTCAGCATTATCTTCAAATAGAGAATTAGACCAAGCTGGTCCCCTGCCTTCGGCGTTGTGAGTCCAGGGGGTTGTGGGTAGGTTACCGCCGTAGATAGAAGAACAACCAGTGGCATTAGCAACTACCATGCGATCGCCAAACAATTGAGTTGCTAATTTCAGATAAGGAGTCTCCCCACATCCAGCACAGGCACCGGAGAATTCAAACAAAGGCTCTTGCATCTGTTGCTGAGCAATCTTATTCAGCTTCAGGTGCCTGCGATCGGGATTGGGTAGATCTAAGAAGAAATCCCAATTTTCCCGCTCTTGTTCCCGTAAAGGTAGCTGCGGCTCCATATTAATTGCTTTCAGACGCGGTTGAGACTTATTCTTAGCCGGACAAACATCTACGCAGATGCTGCAACCGGTGCAGTCTTCCGCTGCTACTTGAATGGTAAATTTTAACTCTTTCCAATTTTTATCTCGCGGGTCGGCACTCTTAAAGGTCGCAGGTGCCTTCTCCAACTGTTGCGGTTCGTATACTTTACTTCTGATGACGCTGTGAGGGCAAACCATGACGCATTTGCCGCACTGGACGCAAACATCTGGATCCCACACGGGTATTGATTGGGTAATATTGCGTTTTTCCCATTTGGTGGTGCCGCTGGGGTAAGTTCCGTCTGCGGGTAAGGCGCTAACTGGGATTTGGTCTCCTTGACGGGCTATTTGCGCTCCCAAAACTTCCCGCACAAACTCAGGTGCTGTATCTGGTATGGGTGGCTGTAATTCTTGGGCTCGATCGTCTACTCGATCGGGTACTGCTACTTGATACAAATGTTCTAAAGTAGCGTCAACTGCTTTGATATTCCTGCCAACGATTTCTTCGCCTTTTTTGCCGTAGGTTTTACGGATGGATTGTTTAATTTGGGCGATCGCTTCTTCTTGGGGAAGTATGCCAGACAAGGCAAAGAAACAAGTCTGCATCACCGTATTAATTCTTCCGCCCATTCCCGCTTCGCGGGCTACTTTGTAGGCGTTAATTACATAAAACTTTAGCCCCTTGTCAATTATTCCCTCTTGTATCGGTCGCGGTAGGTGATGCCAAACCTCTTCAGCACTATAGGGACTATTGAGTAAGAAAGTAGCTCCTTCTATGCTAGAGTCGAGCAGGTCAAATTTTTCTAAGAACTCCCACTGGTGACAACCAATAAAGTTAGCCCGATTGACTAAATAGGTAGAGTGAATTAGTTGTTTGCCAAAGCGCAGGTGAGAGACAGTGACCGAACCGGATTTTTTCGAGTCGTAGACGAAATAGCCTTGAGCATAATTATCTGTCTCTCCCCCAATAATCTTAATCGAATTCTTATTGGCTCCTACAGTACCGTCGGAACCCAAACCGTAGAAAATAGCCCGCACTACTTGATCTGCTTCGGTAGAAAATTCTGGGTCGTAACTCAAGCTGCTATGGCTAAGGTCGTCGTTAATCCCGATCGTAAAGTGATTTTTCGGTTCGGCTGCGGCAAGATTGTCGTATATCCCCTTAATCATCGCGGGAGTGAATTCTTTAGAAGAGAGACCGTAACGACCGCCAACTATCTTCGGGTGAGTTTGCTGCCCAAACTCGTTAATTGCTGCAACTACATCTAAATACAGGGGTTCCCCAGAAGAACCTGGTTCTTTAGTCCGGTCTAGGACTGCTATAGTTTTGGTAGTTGCTGGTAGGGCGGCGACAAACCGCTTGCTATCAAAGGGGCGATATAGCCGCACTTTAAGCAAGCCTACTTTCTCGCCACTAGCGTTAAGATAATCTGCCGTTTCAGCCACAGCCTCGCAGCCAGATCCCATAAGCACAATTACTCTTTCTGCTGCTGGGTCGCCGTAGTATTCGTAGAGATGGTACTGACGACCTGTTAGTTGGGCAAATCGATCCATCACTTGTTGGGTGATGTCGGGACAAGAGAGATAGTAGGGGTTAACCGTTTCTCTGGCTTGGAAATAGACATCGGGGTTTTGAGCTGTACCTCGAATGACGGGGCGATCGGGGGTTAATGCCCTACTGCGGAAAGCAAGAATGAGATCGTCATCGATCAGCGATCGCAAGTCTTCATCGCTGATTAGTTCTATTTTCTGAATTTCGTGGGAGGTGCGAAAACCGTCGAAGAAATGGAGATAGGGCAACCTAGTTTCTAAGGTGGCGGCGCTGGCGATCGCGGCAAAGTCTTGAGCTTCTTGGACTGAGGATGAAGACAACATTGCCCATCCAGTGCTGCGGGCTGCCATCACGTCGCTGTGATCCCCAAAAATTGAGAGAGCTTGAGCTGCGAGGGAGCGAGCTGCTATATGAAATACTGTTGGTGTTAACTCTCCAGCAATTTTGTACAAGTTAGGAAGCATTAACAACAATCCCTGAGATGCTGTAAAGGTAGTGGTCAATGCTCCTGCTTGTAAAGAACCGTGAACGGCGCCAGCCGCGCCGCCTTCACTTTGCATCTCCACTACTTCTGGAGTTGTACCCCAAATATTCAGGGTTTCTTGGGATGCCCAGCTATCTGCCCATTCACCCATTGGCGAGGCTGGGGTAATAGGATAGATAGCAATTACTTCATTGAGACGATAGGCAACGCGAGCAACTGCTTCATTGCCGTCTATAGTTGCATAGGATTTTTTGTTCATTTTCCCTTTTTAATCCTTGTCTATAGTAATTTATGGAAATTACTAGGTTATGAGCTCAATTCTTATTCGTCTGATTTCTAGATTTTTGTATTAGCAAATAGCAAAATCACCCGAGATATAGCAACAAAATTCCCCAACTATTTTTTCTTTTTTTCTGTCAATAATAGAAGTTTTGTTTTTCTTATTAAGAACACTTACCTACAACTTAGCTTCACATAAAATTCCTAGGTACTGACTTTAACTGATTGAGATTGTTAACTTGAGTACCCTTTGCTTTAACCCCTTACCTTTATCATCGAATAAAAAGCTAATTTTTGCAGCAATTTCTTATTCTTTTTTAACTCTTTGAGTGGATATGGTCTTTCTTGGAAATCACCTACGATAATCTCTCCCCCCACACTCCCCCCACTCCCCACACTCCCCGCCAGTCTCCACTACCAAATTAAATGCTTGACAGCTTAGGGTCGTCTCAAATAACGCCCACTAGGCGAACCGACAACTTGTCCCTTGTCATAAATCAAATTGCCACGCAAAAATGTACTCTTTACCCTTCCAGTTAACTCTACACCTTCAAAAGGAGTATAACCTTGCTGGGATTCGGACTCAGCAGCGCGGACTACAAAAGTTTCATTCGGGTCTAGCAGAACCAAGTCAGCATCATACCCCACAGCAATGTCACCTTTCTCTAACAAACCAAAACGCTGAGCTGGATTCCAGCAGAGCAACTCAGCCATGCGATCGTAGGACATACCCCGCTTGCTACCTTCGCTAAACACGCCAGAAAGCAAGTATTCCGTACCACCGAAGCCGGATTTTGCTAGCCAGATATTATCTGGGTCTTTGAGACTAGCTTTCTTCTCAGCGGAACAACAGGCATGATCGCTCACAATCCAATCAATCTGACGATTTAGCACTGCCTGCCATAAATACTCTACATCAGCGTGGGAACGGATGGGGGGATTGACCTTTGCCCATTTGCCCGTTGGTGCATCTACATCTAGCAGTAGGTGTCCGACGGTCGCTTCTCGCCTGAAATTAATATGGGGAAAGGCAGTTTGCATAATTAGCGCGGCTTCTACTGCTTTGCGGGAACTCAGATGCAGCAGATTAATATTGACACAATTGGTTTCATGTGCTAGGTAAGAGGCAATGCAAATTGCTAGTCCTTCTGAATGGGGCGGACGTGCGGCACTGTAGGCTTTTAGACCAGTTAGGTTGACATCGCGCTCGACAATTTTGGTGTAGGCACTGAGGATCTCGGCAACTTCGCAGTGCAGGCTGAGGCTAATGTAATCGGCTGCTTCGGGATAGCGCTCCCTCAACTGAGTCAGACCTCGCATGATAAATTCAAAATGGGCAAAGTCATACCGTTCCTCCTTATTAATCATCAGAAACAGGTTTTGCTGGTCTGAGAGACCGTGCAAACCGTAACCGCCGTAAAACATAAAAATTTTAAACGATGAGATGCCATACTCATCGAAAAGCCACTGCAGTTCATCTATGTGTCCGGAGGCGATCGGCGCGATATGATAGCCGTAATCGACGAAAAAATTGCCCTCTGACAGTGCTAGAACCTCTGGGAAAAAATCTTTATAAGGACCACCTTTGTTGAGATAATATTGACCTGTGCGAATATAATTTAGGCTAGTAGTAACGCCACCCATCGCCGCTGCTTTGCTTTCAGTAACGGCATCTCGATCGAGAGGTTGGTAGATGCCAATATGCATGTGCGCGTCAATAACCCCTGGAAACCCCAACAGATTCTGAGCGTCAAACACATCTTTAGACTGGTTAGGGCTGATTTCTGGCGCAATTAGGGCAAATTTGCCGTCCTTAATTCCTAGGTCGATTCGCTCAACAGATTGCTGGTTGGGACGAACCACACGCACGTTTTTGATAATTTTGTCGAGAACTGTAGTTTCAGACACGATACCTCAATTGGTTGGGAGAGTAGTCAGAGGTCAGATGTCAGAGGTAACAACAAAAAGCTAACAACTAATTCTTCATTGTGGTTTTATATTTATTTTTGTCTAATCACTTACTGTGAAACCAAGAATATCTGAACCCAGCCGTTCGTTATTATTGATATAAGTAGGTCGGTCAAATTAATTAGAAAATGTTTGAGAGAAGCGTCAGGGGTCAGAGGTAACAACACCCCAGCTAACACCTAACTTCTCATTTGGGTTTTATATTTATTTATGCCCACCTACTTAGAACTGCTTCTTATTCTTTAATTATAGCCAGAACATATATAGTATTAATTATTGAAGAAGCTAAGTCGATAGCTTTTACACTCAGCAACAATTTTATGTTTATCTTCAAATAGATTCAAAAAGGATAAAAAGGCGATGGAAAATTTTAATGAATATCATATGGACCCAAAGCAATTTCCTTTTCTCAAAAGCTTTCAAGATAATTGGGAGACGATCAGAGATGAGTTTATACACTTCATTAAGCATGCCTCTAATGAAGAGATAAAATTCACTTACGATATTATGGGGCCTAAAAGTAAAACGATTAAAACCAAGGGTAAGGCGAAATACAGTGCTTTTGGCGTGTTATTTCAAGGTCTTTTTATTGAGGAATATATTCAAGTGCATCAAATAGAGTATCCCGATCGCGGAACAAATGATGCATCAGAAAAAGCGCTTGCATTAAGAGAGAAATATTTCCCCAATTTGGCGAAGGTCATCAAAGAAGTTAACCCTATCAATGATCATGTCCTCAGAAATGTCTATTTTGGTACATTTCACCCAGGTTTAGATATCAAACTGCACGTGAACTATAACCCTCATATGAATCGTGGCTATTTAGGATTAATTGTGCCAGAGGGAGATATAGCTATGAAAATTTGTCATGACAAGCTTTATTGGCATGAAGGCGAATTTATGATTCTGGATCACAGCTATCCACACTGTCCCCATAATTACACCAATTATGACAGAACTGTCTTAGTTGTGGACTTTTTTAAAACTAATAAACCTAGAGAGGAAGTGAGCCAATTTGAAAAAGAGCTAGTCACACAACGTATGCAAGATAATCCTTACAGTTTAGGTGTTTTTGGTAAAAGCGATAAAGTTAAAAAAGAAGACTTTATTAAGTATGGTTTAGTTCATCAGTTAGAGTGGGACAAAGCATTATAAGCTTTATGAGCCAATGTCAATCAAGCAAGAACTGATTGAAAACGAGTACCCACTATACACCTTGAACCTTAGCTTTATCGACGATCGCCATTCTGGCAGTCAGATAGGCGATCGGCTGGCTGGCTGCTACTTCAAAAGATACATGATTAGGAAGAGGTAGCAATTCGGCTGTAGAACCAATTGCCATTTCAGTAAAAGCATCGCTTACACTTCCGACTAAGCGAATCCTTAACAACTTATGAAATTAAGGTTATGACTTGCGATTTCTGACTTCTGACTTCAAATTAGCGCTCTCCCCCACAATACCAACTTTAGCTTCCAGAGACTTGAGATACTCCGTATTGACTCCCGACTCGCGGATTAGAGCAATTTTGCCCGTGCGGGCAACTTCGCGAATGCCAAACTTGTTTAACATCTTGATAATCGCTACCATTTTGCCCGGATCTCCTACCACTTCTACAGTCAAAGTATCTTCAGATATATCTACTATACGGGCGCGAAATACCTGAGCTAATTCTATTACTTCTGCTCGATTAGAGGCAGTAGCATTGACTTTAATTAGCATCAATTCCCTTTCTACACAGGGAGTTTGGGTAATATCTTGCACTTTGAGTACATTGATTAGCTTGTAGAGTTGCTTGGTCAACTGCTCGATCGTGCTCTCGTCTCCTTGTACTACCATAGTAATGCGGGAAATCCCTATCTGTTCTGTTGACCCGACCGCTAAACTGTCTATATTGAAACCGCGACGAGCAAATAAGCCAGCGATTCTTGTTAAAACGCCAGCTTCGTCTTCAACTAAAACTGAAAGTGTGTGTTTCATTAGTTATATGAATAATCAGTAGAATTTGACATTCTCACCGTTAAATCATTTGCTAGTCTAAACGACTGGCTCTAATTTTAACGGGAGATTCTTGGTTCAACGAGTCTCCGTTAGACGGCAGGATTGCTCCAACCGCCCAAGAGGGAGTCTCTCCCCAAGCGTAAGTTCCCTCATGCCCTGAGGTACTTAATCCTTTTTTGAGGATCTTAATGCTAGCGGCAATGTCTCTATCTTCGATGTACCCACACTTACAAACGTGAGTACGAGTTGATAACGACTTTTTCATTGAAGTTTCACAAACAGGACAATCTTGTGAGGTGTAATGGGGTGGAACAGCAATGGTTATTTTGCCAAACTTCCAGCCAAAATATTCAACCCATTGACGAAATTGACTCCAGCTAGCATCAGATATACTCTGGGACAATCTACTGTTTTTCACTAGATTCCTTACATTTAAGTCTTCATAAGCGATGCAATCATTAGATGCACATACGCAACGCGCTAGTTTCTTAGCGTGTTCTTGACGTTGCCTACTTACTCTTAGATGTAAGAGCGCATAACGCTGTCTAGCTTTATGGTAATTGTTAGACTGTCTGTTGCCTTTACGGTACTTAACGGACTTTCTTCTGTTTAAACGATTAAGACGTTTTTCGCTCTGACGATAAAATCTGGGGTTTTCTTCTATATGACCAAAGGAGTCAGCATAGAAATAGTTCAGCCCCATATCTAAACCGATAGATTTTCCTGTTGGCTGCATATCTTCTTTAACTTCGATATATATACCAAACTGACAGTAGTAGCCATCAGCACGACGATCTAATCTTACTCGTTTAATTTGTTCTGGATGATAGAAATAGATATCT
>JBFRWL010000467.1:0-18066 GCA_051439565.1 Prochloraceae cyanobacterium | reverse complement strand
AACTTAGCTCGTGAAATCTGGCTATTTATTGAGGATCAAAGCCCTAAAGACCGAAGGCAAAAAGAGGCGGTGCTGCGTCTGTTAGTTGCTTTTCCGATGGCCATGAAGTTACATCTGCGGCAACAACCTGTAAATTCTGAGCTAGCGCTACTGATGTCAAAAATGCAGTATAGAAAGCTGCAACATGTAAATCATCCTCCCCTAGAGATTGCTTTCTGGATTGGAGATTATTTAGAACATCAGTACGACCGACAAGCTATTGACGTGTATCAGCTTGTTAGTCTAAATGAAGTATTAGATAATATGGTGGATATTCTCGGCGACTGCGAACGAATCCTGAAAACACCAGTTCCCTTAATATATACTGTTACTTTCAATACATTGCTATTGATTTACTTTGTGGTTTTGCCCTTAGAGTTAGTTGGAGGTCTAAGTTGGGCAACTACGCCAGTCGTAGCTTTTATTTGCTTACTCTTTCTAAGTATTAATGAAGTTGGCTCTGAAATTGAAGAGCCTTTTGGTCACGATTCTAATGACTTACCTTTAGACTTTATCTGTGCAACAATCTTAAACAACGTCGAAGATTTAATCCAATTTGCTTCCAAGGAGCGCTATTTTTGCGATTGGCGAACAACAGACGTTAACAATAGTAAATTAGTAAATTTTGTCCATAAAGATTTGATTTCTTTCATGATTTCTCTAGCAAAAGGTTTAAGAAGACGAATAGCACTAAAATAAGAGAGCAAGGAGACCAGGCAATACTGCTCGGTTAAGTTTAAAAGTCATCTGGTTAGGCAAATTTAGAATTTAGAATTAAAGGAGACAAGGAAGAAAATTTAATGACACTGACTTCTAATGTCTGACTTGGAGAACCTCACCAAAAAACTGTTTCGAAAACCCTATTTACAGCAAATTCGCCGACTCGTAAAGTCGCCGCAGTATTGCCATAATCTTATCGCCGTAGCACAAATCTGCTGACCAGCGTCCGGAGAGTCCAGATACTAGAGGAGCAACACCTCGCGTTACCAAGTGAAATCGCGGATCTACTAACTCCTGTACTAAAGGTTCCCGACTAGCATAGGCTTTTAAATGCTGAATTTGCGCCCTCACTCCAATTCGAGAACTGGAAAAAGTGGCAAATTGTCTCGTTCCGCCGATCGCACCCAAACGAGCAAAGTTATTCTCACCCAAAAGAATGTCCTCTGCAAAGCCGAGAAAACCAGTTTCTAGACACATTTGACAGAAGGCAATGTCATAGTTTACACCTTCAATTGATGCCTCTTGTTGGTAAATTTTGGGCAAGTCAGAAAAATCGAGAGCAGCGTTTTCGTTATTTACTTCGAGAAACTCAAACAGCTGTTTCTCAGAGGTGTTACCGTAACCCATAATCCGATCGATTTGAGTTCGATCGATGGGTAAGATGGAGTATAAATGGAGAGTACCATTAGCATTATTCCAAACTACAGATAAGTTATATTGGCGCAGTTCAATTGCTGGAGTGTAGACCACACCTTGATACTCGACCAAGCGTACTCTGGGAGACTCAGTGAGATCGATTCCTAGGCGATCGACTAGATCGATCGGCACATAGGCGTTACCATTGACTAAAATTCCTGCCTCTGGATAATCTCGATCGTTGAGTCTAATATTAATTAGCGGGTAAGTAGATGGGATCTCTAGCTCAATTTCCAACTCATTGGGTTCTACGCCGCTAACTTCCCGACTCCAAGCTATCAGTCCGTCAGCAACGCCTAAAGCTATTTCCCGATGACAATCGAGTCTTAAGTCAGGATCGTCTGAATTAGTCAGAAAACTTATTTTCATCAGCAGGGAAGGAACAAGGGTCTGGCGACAAAAGCTTAAACTTCCCATCTGCGCAGCGATATCTGGTTTCGTTCCCTGATTTGGTATCTGGGGTAGGCGGTGCATCAGCAACAACAGCATCAGTTCGGCGTGTTTTTTCCGTTCAATATTGTTGCTAATGTAGAAAATACTGGTTCCCCACAGGTTAGGATCGCTAAAGGAATTGGTATCGATCGCCAGTGCTACATCCCCTGGGAAACAACGGCGATTAACCCATTCGATCGAGGCTGACAAACTTAGTTCGTTGGGAACCTCAAAAACTTGACAACCCCGCGCTTGCAACTCCAAAACCAGGCGCTCGGCTAGAAATATTATTTCCTGAATTTGTGTTATCTCCCTAGCAATAGTTCTAGGCTCAACTATTCTTACTGTTTCCTCTCCCCGATAACCCGACCAAACAAAAATTCTACCCATTTAATATTTACTTTTTTCTGCTAATATTGTATTTTTCTAACAAAATATAAAAATTATTTAATCTGTTCCTTATAATTCAACTAAAGATGCTTATCCTTGCTGGAAATACTATTATTGGTTATACCAATTTTCAAACAGCTAAAAACAAGTAATTTTGAATCGATCATTTTGAATTCCGAGCACAGCGACCTGACCTAAATATGGCTTTTTACTAGCATTTGTTTTAACTCAAGTGAGTTGTTTTATCATTCAATAAACTAATAAATTTAGCCATTGCTCCTTCAAAAAAAGACGATATTAGAGTAAAATCATTTTCCGTACTTCTATTAATACGAAATCCCATGAATTCTCAAGTTCAGATTCTTATAGAATACCACCTGATTGATTCTTCCGAATGGTATCTTGTCGAACTGGCTCCAGAAGAGTATTTTGACTTAGACTATTTGGCTCCAGATGATAAAATTATGTGGGATTGTATTCCCAAATATGTCGATACTATTGAATATCTAGATATCGATTCCAATCAAGTTGCAAATATTAGACTTAAAATTATCGATCCTGAAGTCAAAATCATTAAGTCGGTAGCAGAAACTTTTTGGAACGAAGGAAAAAACAAAATAACTGAAGTTACTCATACCGAGAAAGAAAAAATATCATATTGGGAAACAATAGTAGATATTCAATTACAAGCTCTACCTCTAATCTCGGAAATTTTGAGATTTTACAGAGATGATAATATGCCTAAACTTGCTTATCACGGAATAATTAAAGATCGGGAAGATGGCTCTCAAGAAGAAACAATAATATACCCAAAAAATCAAGATTTTAATCAATAATATGAAATTAGTTTAATTAGTTATGATTAACTCGTTGAATTAATTGAAAACTTATTACTTCAAAGGATAAAGTAAGTATTCAACCTAAAATCATATAAAATAGATCTTGTCTGCTTCTCAGTTTAGCGAGAGATAATAAACTAGAAGATATCTTTTAATGTCAGCTTCCTAAAATTGATGGAAATTCCCCGCCTCCATCCAGACACGATCGAAGAAGTTAAGCAACGAGTTGATATTGTTGATGTCATCTCCGATTATGTCGTACTGCGCAAGCGTGGGAAAGATTATCTAGGTTTGTGTCCTTTTCACCAGGAAAAAACGCCTAGCTTTAGCGTTAGTCATAGCAAGCAAGTTTACTATTGTTTTGGCTGCGGCGCTGGCGGAAACGCGTTTAAATTCTTAATGGAATTGGGGAAACAATCTTTTAGTGATGTAGTTTTCGATTTGGCTCAACGCTATCAAATTCCGATCGCCACTTTAGAACCAACACAGAAACAAGAACTTCAGCGTCAACTCACCCTACGAGAGCAACTATACGAGATTTTGGCACTGACAGCTAGTTTTTATCAACACGCTTTGCGACAACCCCAAGGAGAAAGATCGCTTAATTATCTTAAAACCGAACGCAACTTAAGTGAGGAGACTATTCAGAAATTTCAGTTAGGATATGCTCCAGCGGGTTGGGAAACCCTTTATCGCTATCTAGTGGAAGTAAAGCGTTATTCGTTAGCATTAGTAGAACAGGCGGGATTGATCAAAAAACGCAAATCAGGAGAGGGTTATTACGATCGATTTCGCGATCGCCTGACGATCCCCATCCACGATACTCAAGGTAGAATCATCGGTTTTGGTAGCAGAACTTTAGGTGACGAACAACCTAAATATCTCAACTCTCCAGAAACTCCCCTGTTTGATAAAAGTAAAACTTTATTTGCTCTCGATAAAGCTCGCGATAGTATTAGCCAACAAGATCGAGCAGTAGTAGTGGAGGGATACTTTGATGCGATCGCTCTTCACGCTGCTGGGATTACAAATGCTGTCGCCTCCCTCGGTACTGCTTTCACCCAAGATCAACTCCGACAAATTCTCCGCTACACCCAATCTAAACAAGTTATCCTCAATTTCGATGCTGACTCGGCTGGAACCCAAGCTACTCAAAGAGCTATTGGCGAAATCGAATCTTTAGTTTACTCGGGACAAGTACAACTACGGATTCTCAACCTTCCCGACGGTAAAGATGCAGATGAATTCCTCAAAACAACTCCCCAGGCTCTGGAAATCTATCGTCAATCTATTTTAGAAGCTCCTCTCTGGTTAGATTGGCAAATTAATCAATTATTAATAGGTCGCAATCTCAAACAAGCAGATCAGTTTCAACAAGTAGCCAAAAATATAGTCAAATTACTCAGCAAAATTGATAATAAAGACCTGCGTACCCACTATATTGCTCGTTCTGCTGAACTCTTCAGTCAAGGAGACGCTCAATATTTTAAAACACTACAAGAAGATATCCACTTGCAGGTTAGGAAGCAGCGACGCAAGAAATTTAATAATTCAAAAAATGCTGCTAGCGATCCTCCTATTCAAGCTTTACCGGTTTCTGATGAAAGTAATCTGTTAGCAGAAGCGGAAGCTAACCTCTTACGTATTTACTTACACTACCCAGAGTATCGACAAAAAATAATTGCAGCTTTGCAAGGGAAAGATTTACTATTTAATCTGTCCCATCATCGCTTTTTATGGCAGCAAATAATTGAGTTACAAGAATTAACTATAGATAAACAAAGCGATCCCAGCAATAAATTACTTTCTCAACTGCAAGCTCGCAGCGCTAATTTACCCGAACAAATAAACCAGGTATCTCATCTGTTATATCTGAACGAGAAACTTGAGAAAAAAGAGAAAATAGAGAAAGAAGATATAATGCGCCTTCCTGTAGTTATTAACAGCGCGATCGCCACTCTCGAGCTAGTAGCATGTGAAAAATATCGAAATTACTGTCTTGAACAGTGGCAAAAACTTTACCACACCAATGATAGGCAAAACCTGCAATATTACTATCAAGAATTCCTTAATGCCGAAGCTCAACTCAAGGAATTAAAAAAACAGCGTCTTGCTCAAGCAAAAGATTATATATTATAGATATTAGGTATTAGGTGTTAAGGGAAAAATTAGCCATTAACCTAATACCTAATACCTCAATTTGTCTTAGAAAAGACCGAGAGTTAGAGACTCGTCAATGGGGAAAGTAGCGCCAATTCCCAGCCAAAGAGTTACCACAGTTCCAATCAAGAAAACAGCGGTTGCTACTGGACGGCGGAAAGGGTTTTGGAACTTGTTAATACTTTCGATGAAAGGAACAAACATCAATCCCAGAGGAATACCAGCCATCATCGCAATTCCCAACAACTTATTGGGAACAACGCGTAGAATCTGGAACACTGGGTAAAAGTACCATTCCGGCAAAATTTCCAGAGGAGTAGCAAAAGGATCGGCTGGTTCGCCAATTATCCCTGGGTCAATTACAGCTAGACTTACACAAAGTCCAATTGTACCCAAAATTACAACAGGGAAGATGTAGAGTAGATCGTTTGGCCAAGCAGGTTCGCCATAGTAATTATGACCCATGCCTTTAGCCAACTTAGCACGCAATTGAGGATCGCTAAGATCCGGCTTTTTTAAAGTAGACATTGTTGATTTTTCTCTCCTGAATTAACTCAGAATCAGCAGGATGTAGTTACAAGATACTAGCTGTTAGCTATGGAAGTTTGTTACCTTCTTATCAATTTTTTTGTAGATGACAACAAACATCTTGCCAACAATCATGACATAACTTACAAAGGACCAGAAATACCTTGCTTGCGAATCATGAGGAAGTGCAGCAACATAAATACTGCAATCAACCAAGGTAGAACGAAGGTGTGCAGACTGTAAAAGCGGGTTAAGGTTGCTTGTCCGACGCTAGCACTACCACGCATTAGTTCAACAATTTGATCGCCGACAATGGGAATAGCTGCAGGAACGCCAGAGACAATTTTTACAGCCCAGTAACCAACCTGATCCCAAGGCAAAGAGTAACCAGTAACGCCAAAAGAAACGGTGATTACTGCCATGACTACCCCTGTTACCCAGGTTAATTCACGAGGGTTTTTGAAACCGCCAGTCAGGTAAACGCGGAAGACGTGCAGAATCATCATCAGCACCATCATGCTAGCAGACCAGCGGTGGATAGAACGAATTAGCCAGCCAAAGCTTACATCGTTCATAATGTACTCTACTGAGGAGAAAGCCTCAGTAACAGTTGGCTTGTAGTAGAAAGTCATGCAAAATCCAGTAGCAAACTGGATTAGGAAGCAAACTAAGGTAATTCCACCTAAACAATAAAAGATATTGACGTGGGGTGGAACATACTTGTTAGTGATGTCGTCTGCGAGCGCCTGAATTTCTAGGCGTTCTTCAAACCACTGATATACTTTTGAGTCGGTTACTTGTTTGGAAAACATGAAGCCAGAACTAGCTATTATCTATTATTTACCTTTTGCTACACTATAGGTCTAGACTTTAGCTAAGCTATCTAGAAGTATAGTGTTGTGAGTTTGCTTGAGGGCGGGATCTCGCCACTCAAAACAGGACTTACTATACAGTCTGCTTGGAGCTTAGAGACTTTATTGAGATGTCCTTCTTAAATGAATGTAACATAACAAAAACGTAACGTGGCTGTGGCGAAGATATCTTGATTAGCCTTCGGCTAGGAGTCAGGAGTTAGAGCTTAGGGGTCAGGGGTCAGGGGTCAGAAGTCAGAGGTCAGAGTAGATACTTTCCATGGAATGTTTGTAAATCAAAAAATTAAGTAATACTGAAGAAAAGGTTAAAAAGTTTATCTTATGCAAAAAAGAGCTTTCCGGGTCTTGCTCGTACTTAGCTTTTCCTTCCTTCTCTCCCTGGTCTGGTGGGTACCGAGTGCTGCTGCTTTCACAGAAGCACAAAAGTTGGTTTTACAGTCTTGGCGAATTGTCAATCAAGCTTACGTAGATGAAAGTTTCAATCAGCAAAACTGGTGGTTTTTACGCCAAAAATTCTTGAAACGCCCTCTTGCTAATCGGGATCAGGCTTATTCTGCTATAGAAGAAATGCTAGCAACTCTTGACGATCCCTATACCCGATTACTCAGACCAGAACAATATAGCAGCTTACAGATAAATACTGCTGGGGAATTATCAGGAGTAGGTCTGCAAATTAATATCAACCCAGAAACAGGACAATTAGAAGTAGTTGCGCCTCTGGCTGGTTCTCCAGCAGATAAAGTAGGCATAGGAACGCGCGATCGCATCCTGGAAATAGACGGGGTCAAAACCGTAAATCTCACCCTCGATGAAGCAGCAGGGAGGATGCGCGGACCAATTGGTACCAAAGTTTCTCTGACTATACAACCCCAGGGTAAAGACGAAAATAGCATTCGCACAATTGAGTTAGTGCGCGCTCGCATCTCTCTTAACCCCGTACTCGCTACCCTTGACTCTCACGCCGGAGTTCCTATTGGTTATTTACGCCTCAATCAATTCAGTTCCAATGCTACTGCTGAAATAGCCCATGCTGTCGCTAAATTAGAAAAACAGGGAGCAGATGCCTATATACTCGACCTACGCAATAATCCTGGCGGTTTGCTGCAAGCAGGCATTGAAATTGCTCGTCTCTGGTTAGACAAAAGTACAATTGTCTACACGGTAAATAGGCAAGGAATGCTCGACAGTTTTGATTCCTTCGGACCACCAATCACAGAAGACCCATTGGTAGTTTTGGTTAACCAGGGAACGGCTAGTGCTAGTGAAATTTTAGCGGGAGCTTTACAGGATAACAGTAGAGCCTTACTGGTGGGAGAAAAAACTTTTGGTAAAGGCTTGATCCAGTCCTTATTTGAGTTATCAGATGGAGCAGGTTTAGCAGTCACAGTAGCTAAGTACGAGACTCCCAACCATAGGGATATTAATAAATTAGGGATTGTTCCCGATCGAGTTGTTTCCCAAGAACCTATTACTATGCGGCAAATAGGAACCGACTTAGACCAACAGTATCAGGAGGCAATACATTTATTGACTGCAAATTCAGTATTAGCTGATGCCAGTTAAGGATGTAGAGTAGAACAGGAGAGTTGCAGTCGAACTTATGTTTAATTTTGCTGGCAAAAGACCGGATAATTTAGGGGTTAAGGACGGTCAACTTGCTCCTTGTCCTGGTACGCCTAACTGTGTTAGCACTCAGAGTCAAGACCCAAAAGCGAAAATCGCTCCTCTAGCAAAAGTCTCGATCGCCGAACTAAAAAAAGTAATTGAAAGTATGGAGAGGACAACAATTATTGAGGAAACCGATAATTATCTCTACGCAGAATTTAAGAGCCAATTAATGGGTTACGTAGATGACGTAGAATTTTACCTCGATCCCAATGAAAATGTAGTTCATGTCCGTTCTGCTTCCCGCCTCGGAAAGTCAGATTTAGGAGTAAACCGCAAGCGGGTCGAAACTATTAGAGAAAAATTACAATGACTCCGAGTCAGAGTCAGAATTTATAGCAATACCAGTCAAAATTAGGACATTCTTTCTATTGTCTCTTATCCTTAAGCTGTTGTGCATCTAAATTACACTTTCTCCAGTTTGAGGAAAACTCTAAAATTCTCTCTCCCTCTCCCCCTCCCCCACTCAGGGTAATCGCATCTTAATCGAGTTCTCAAATTGCTCAAACCTGGTCTAAAATTTGACTGAACAATTCAGGCTTGGATGGTTCACGGGAGCCCTACAAACCAATTGGCTCCTGAGAGTACTGCTAAAATCGCAATGGTGATAATCGCCACCAGGTTGTGATCTTTGGTTCGCTCTACTCTAGGGTCGTGCAAATGTTGAAAATGTGAAAGAACGCTTTTTATCAGGATTTCAGCCTCTCGTTCCTGCTCGATTTTGGGGAGAACCAGCTTACCAATATGTTTAGCCAAACAGGACAACCACACTGAGCAACTGATTCTCAAGAACGAGTTACACTCATGAACATTCTTTCATCAAGTGGTCACACTTGCTACTCTCAAATGAAAGCCTGGCGAGCTTTTACTTTGGGTTCATCCTTCCGAAAAGAGCTATGATCCATTTCCACCATTTCCAAGTAATACAAGGTGCAGGGTGTTGAGCTAAAGCCGATGTATTACATGGAAAAGGAAAAGAAAAACTAGCCTTTTTTCCGCTTCGAAATTGGTGGTGTCGGCTAAGATATTTATTCTTATGGTTCTCATTTTTTTTAGGTGCTTAGGTATCGGAAAATCTATGTAATACAAGGAAATTCATTGAGTTTTCCTTCTCCATGAAATACATGGGTTTATTGTCTCCACTTCTGCTTGGAAATTTTGAACTTCCTCGAGACAGCAACGACCTTCGGAAACTTTTTGACTGATGTGTTCTTTTTTTTTGTCAAGTACAATTTATACAAAATTAGACGCGATTACCCTGGAATAACTGATATATTATTCAACAACAAAGTTAAATTTGTTAACTAAAGCTTGATCGATGATAATCATTTCACTATTTTTTTAACAAGATTCGAGATGCTCTTTCATTGAATCATTACTATTTAGGATTTGTCAGAAAAAATCATGAAACTTTTATCTAGTTTCAAAGTGGCTACTCTAGCTACAGTTGCACTAACAACTTTTTCTATTCGCCCTATCCTTGCCCAAAATGCTTCTTTTCCTGATATTGAAAATAACATCTATAAAACAGAAATTGAAGAAGCTGCCAAAATGGGTATTGTTGAGGGCTTCCCTGATGGTAGATTTCGTCCCTATAAGGCAGTTACCCGCGAGCAAGCTGTTGTAATGATAGTAAAAGCTGTTGGTGAAGTAATGCCTGTCGATCTTAATGACAAACCCAGAAATTTTCCACCTTTTATAGATCTACCTACCGATCGCTGGAGTGCTAAATCGGTTTACTGGTTACAATCAAATGTTTTCCCAGCAAACACAGCTCAACTTACAGGTTATTTTCGGCCTGAATCCCCTATTACCCGAAGGTCGTTAGTTGAACTTTTGAAATGGACTGCAGAACTCATAAGTATTAAACTAAGAGCCAGTGCAGAGCTGATACCAACTGAAGAACCTACAGTTTTTTCAGATGTGTATGGATACGATAAAGTATTAACGATGCAAATGTCAGCTTTTTGCAATGTGGCTTCTCCACTGAATGAGAAAGGAACTCGATTTTTTCCTCTCAAGCAAGCCAATCGTGACTATGTAGCCGCAGCGATTGTGCGTGCGGTTAAATGTCCAGAAAAATAGTTAATTGCTTTCCAGTTCACTAGGGGTAAAGTGCAAAAATTATCTAGAGTATGTAGAGGTTGAAACCTGTATAAATGGTGTTCTAGTCTCAACCAGTGTGTCCCGCTTTAAGAACAATAGAGTAAGGATTCAACCGAAAATCATATCAACTAAAATCTATCCCTCAGCCAGCCGAATAAATTTCGAGAATCCGAGGTAGATGCATCTGTTTCTTGTTCCTCCTCGATTTGATTAAGTAACTGCTGTATTTGGCTGAGTTGATTTCTCAAGTCTGCGATTTCCTCTCTGATGTCGCTCAGCTCGGCAAGTTCTGGGGGAAGAGAAAAATCCGCTGTTTCCGATGTTGCTATTGTCTCAAATTGGTACAGTCTTTGTTTAATGTTTTGGATTTCTTGGGTAGAAGGAAGCTCTCCATAAGCTTTTTGAAGTTCCTCTATGGTTGCTTGTAAATTTTGCGCTTGTTGTTTAACTGCTTTTAAATCTTCAGTAAATATGTTGAGATCGGAACCAGTGATTGGAGATTCTAGGTTAGTTTTGAGGGATTCAATTTCTCCTACTTCCAGTCGATCATTAAACTGTTGATTTAGTCGCTCGATTTGCTCTTTAAGTTCGGAAATTGTCTGTTCGATCGAATTGAGAGTTAGTATTTCAGGAGGAGAAAAGAGATTATCCAAACGCAAAGAAACAGAATTGATTTGCTCTGTAACTTTGGCGATTTCTTCTTCGCTCATTTTCTGTTTTGATTGCAGTATTTTAAATGTCTCCTCAGTTTGGAGTTCTAGATCGGTACGAGTGGGTAGAGATTGGATATTTTCCTGTGTTTCTTGAATCGCTACTGTATTTTCCTGTGCTTTTTCCTGTAGTCGATCGAGATGGTTTTGTATTTCTGGTAAGAGAGCATTTAAGGAATCTAGAGAGGAAAAGCGTTGTTCGATCGTGCCGATCGCCTCCTGGTTGCCCTTGATTCTTTCTGACAATTTATTCAGTTCAGCTGGTTCGATTGGTGGAGGGAGAGCTTGAAATGAATCTTCAAACTGTTGAATCTTATTTAGCAGTCGCTGTTCTACGTCAGCTAGTTCCTGGATGGCATCTTTTCTACTATCTTTATCTCCCTTTTGCCGATTTAAGATGTTAAGCACCAGGCTTCCTGTTAAAAAAGTGGCAACTAATGGTATGGAAATTTCGGCTGCTGCAACTACTGCTATAGTTGCTACGGCTGAAGCACCGATAAAAATATATTCAGTATTTTTGAGTAAATTAGATTTGGACATAGATGTATAAGATTGATTGTTTCAGTTGCAGGATAGTAAAACCCTGTCTGAGGCAAGAGGAAAAAATAGCTGTCTTTCATTGTTTATATATATT
Organism: Prochloraceae cyanobacterium; assembly: GCA_051439565.1. GTDB lineage: Bacteria > Cyanobacteriota > Cyanobacteriia > Cyanobacteriales > JBFRWL01 > JBFRWL01. Next base: position 6,275 of record JBFRWL010000467.1, on the reverse strand, counting down.
AAAGTTTATTATGAATTACTCCCCCCGTCTTGAGGACGGAGGGAGAATGCAACGTGTCAGAATCTTGTTAAGCCCTGTTTTTAAATTATTTTTATGGGAGTTAATTTTTGCTCAACTTAGCCTAGAAGTGCTGTACCGCGACCTTGCCCCCGGAGGTCGGGTCGGACGGGGATTAAGTAAAGGTACCAGTTGCGAGGAATTAAGCCACGAAAGCTGCTTCCTGATAAATCTTAACTTAAATATCTCAAAACTGGATAAAAGCTCCAATAGCAGACTTTCGAACTGCGATCGCCTTTCTCTAGACGGCTCGATCGTGTCTTTTTGGGGTCAAATATGTCAAATTATAAAAAAAAATGCTCCAATCTACAAAAATTAAAGGTTTCAGCGTTCTATATTGGGCAAGTAGAGTTTAGAATAATCCAGTAAAACTCTGAGTCTATGGGTATTTCAGCGATTTATAATCCACAATACTCTTCCAGAGTACTCGGTTCATCTGGAAACCTAAGCTCAAAAAAGTAAAAATCAAGAAAGAACAAGGAGATTTTCGATGAATAAAGGAGAATTAATTGATAAGGTAGCTCATAAAGCCACTGTGACCAAAAAGCAAGCAGATGCAGTGATTACTGCTGCGATCGAAACAATCATGGAAGCAGTTTCTGAAGGAGACAAAGTAACTTTGGTGGGCTTCGGCTCTTTTGAAAGGAGGCACCGCAAAGAACGGGAGGGTCGCAATCCTAAAACAGGGGAGAAAATGGAAATCCCCGAAACTATGGTGCCTGCTTTTTCTGCTGGCAAGCTATTCAAGGAGAAAGTCGCGCCACCAAAAAATGCCTAACCTCAATCAGAATAGCTAAAGCTATTTTGAACAGACCCACTCACGGAGGAAACTTAGCCTGGGCAGCTTCAGTTGCAAGCTGTCCGGCATCTCTGATTGTTGATTTTTCTGCTAGTATCAACCCATTGGGTCCGCCCTCAAGTGCGCTAGCGGCAATTTCTAGGGGTCTGAAGGCTCTCAGAACCTATCCAGACCCCAATTACTCCCAATTGCGTTCCGCTCTGGCTCAGTACCACCAACTCCCGCCAGAGTGGGTTTTGCCCGGCAATGGCTCAGCAGAGTTATTGACTTGGGCAGCTTGGGACTTATCACAATGGGAAGCTACTTACATAATAACGCCTGCTTTTGGCGACTACTGCCGCGCGCTGAAAGCCTTTTCCGTCAAGGTAAATCAGTGTCGGCTTCATTTACCTAGTGCTGATTTGTCAGGAGTTATTGACACAACCTCAGGGACAAAAGATAGGGGACTGCTACTGAATAATCCCCACAATCCCACGGGAAAGCTTTGGACTCTAGAGAGGATTTTGCCCTATCTAGAAAAGTTTTCCCTAGTGGTGGTAGATGAGGCATTTATGGACTTTTTACCGCCTCAGCAGCAGCAAAGTTTAATTTCGGTAGTTCGGGATTATCCCAATTTGGTAATTTTGCGCTCCCTCACCAAATTTTACAGTCTGCCTGGACTGCGCCTCGGTTACGCGATCGCTCATCCCGATCGGCTACGACGCTGGCAACAGCGGCGCGATCCTTGGCCAGTTAACGTCCTTGCTGCTGCTGCTGGCGAAGCTGTCATCCAAGATCGAGATTTTCAGCAGCAAACCTGGAACTGGTTAATTCCGACAAGATTAGAACTATATCAAGGTCTAGCTTCATTACCAGGATTGCAACCTCTCACAGGAACCGCTAACTTTTTATTAGTAGCTACAGAACAACCCTGTTCCCAAGTGCAAGAAAAACTGCTCAAACAGCGTCAAATTTTAATCCGCGACTGCCTCAGCTTTCCCCAATTAGGGGAGCGCTACTTTCGTGTAGCAGTTCGCTCTCAGGAGGACAATCTGAGCCTTCTCGAAGCTCTAGCAGCTATCCTTTAAGAAACTGTTTGTAGTTGAAGAAGGCAGGGGAGGGGGCAGGAGAGGGCAGGGCAGCAGGGGAGCAGGGGAGAATTTGTTTTCAATCTGAACTATGCAGAAACGTAATCATGGCAGTAGAATACGACCTGATTGTAATTGGAGGCAGCGCAGAAGGAATTTTTGCTGCTGCTACTGCTGCTAGTCTTCACGCTCGTGTCGCTCTAGTAGAACAGCAGTTTGAGGCTTACCGCAGTGACTCAGAGGCGATCTACAGCCGTACTCTCTCCCATACAAGTCGTTTATTAGGGCAGTTGAGCAATGCTAATCAATTTAATTTCTCTTCTGCGTGTCCTAATTTAGAAGCAACAGCAACACCTCAGAAGCAATTAAGTGAGGTAAAATCCTGGGCAAAAGAAGTAATTTCCCTCCTAGCAGAGCAGAATTCCCCGGCGATTTTATCGTCATTAGGAGTAGATGTAATTCCTGGAACAGGAGAATTTTGCCGACTTCCTTACCAAGCTTTTAGCGTTAAGCGCCGCCGCCTGCGCGCCCGTGCTTATTTGATTGCTACTGGTTCTCGTCCAGCTATTCCCCCTCTAGAGGAACTCGAACAAATTGGCTATCTCACCAGTGACACTTTATGGGAAGAGGATAACCCGAACTCTTTTCCCGATCGCTTGGCGATTGTCGGCGGAACTCCTATTGCTGTTGAACTAGCTCAAAATCTAGCTAGACTGGGCAAGAATATTTTTTTAGTCTTAGAGAGCGATCGAATTTTACCTGCAGAAGATTCAGAAGCTTCTAGGCTAATTCAAGCACAGCTAGAAGCAGAGGGCGTACAAATTCTGAGTGCTTCTCCCGTGACGCAGGTGAAATTAATTGACAATAGCAAGTGGGTACAAGCAGGTGATCGAGCAATTGAAGTAGATGAAATTTTATTAGCCCAAGGGCGGCAGCCGAATGTTGAAGGTTTAAACTTAGAAGGAGTCGGCGTTAAGTTCGGGCCACTAGGCATTCAGCTTAATAAAAAACTGCAAACTACTAATCCCCGTATTTATGCTTGTGGAGACGTTGCTGGCGGCTATCGTTTTGCTCACATTGCTCAGTATGAAGCTAGCATTGCCGTGAAGAACGCTTTGTTTTTGCCCTGGTTTAAAGTCGATTACCGCATCATTCCTTGGGCAATTTTTACCATTCCTCAGCTAGCGCGGGTGGGAATGACCGAAGCCCAGGCGAGAAGACGCTATGGTAATGAGGTATGGGTGGTACAGCAATATTTTAAGAGTATTGCTCAGGCACAGATTTTAGGAGAAACTAGCGGGTTTTGTAAATTGGTAGTTACGGGTAATGGGGAAATTTTGGGCGCTTACCTGATCGGCGCAGAAGCAGCAGAATCGATCGGCACGATCGCCCTGGCAATTAAACATCAAATTAAGGTGGGGGCGATCGCCAACTTAGCTAACCCTTTCCCCACTTTGTCAGAAATTGTTAACAAAACTGCCAAAGAATGGCAGCGCCAAAGTCTATCCCGCCATAAAAACTTACGCAATTTGCTAGAAAGCTTTTTTATCTGGCGGCGTAACTGGTATTCTTGAAAATCAGATTTAAGTCGTCGGACTAGCAAAATTTAACAGAATCAACATTAATGAAAGGGTTATTTATAGTTTTTGAAGGAATCGATGGTTCGGGTACTTCTACACAAGCTCATCTTTTAAAAGATTATCTCTTGGCTCGGGCTTATAAAGCAGTAGTTAGTCCTGAACCGTCTAGCGGTCCCATAGGTAACTTAATTCGAGAAATAATGAAAAAAAGAGTTATCCTCACAGGGGATCATCAAAGATTTGACGAGCAAATGGCTTATTTATTTGCTGCCGATCGCCACGACCATTTATATAATGATATAGACGGGGTTTTTAACTTAATTAATGATGGATTTCACGTTATTAGTACTAGATATTATTTTTCTTCTCTAGCCTACAATTGCCACAGCCCGGAAGACTGGCAATTTATTCGCAGTTTAAATCAAAAATTCCCCTATCCCGATTTAGTTATTTATATCGATATACCAGTTGATATTTCCTTGAAAAGGATAAGTGATCGGTCTTTTAATGATGTTTATGAAAACCGCAATAAACTAATAAAAGTCCGGCAAAATTATCAAGATATATTCTCAAAATATGAGCGTCTATTTTTACAATTAGACGGCACTAATCACAAAGATATCGTTTACCAAAAAATAGTTGCGTTTATTGAGGATAAATTTCCCAATATTTTTGCTCGTAATTCCAATCATTAAGTCTTTAAAGTTGTTACTCAACCTAAAAAAGGGGCGATCGGTCATACCTGAATCTTTAAGTAAACTTCAAAATAGGAACTATAGTCAGTGTCAGTAACCAAAACAAAAATTCTCGTAACAGGAGGAGCAGGCTATATTGGTTCCCATATCGTTTTAGCTTTGCAACGCAGAGGCTATCAAGTCTTGGTTCTAGACAATCTCGTTTACGGACATCGAGATATTGTCGAAGATTTACTAAAAGCGGAACTGGTAGTTGGGGATACAAGCGATCGCCAGCTTCTAGATCAGCTCTTTGCCACCCGCAATATATCAGCAGTAATGCACTTTGCTGCCTATGCCTACGTAGGAGAATCTGTTACCGATCCAGCCAAATATTACCACAACAACGTGGTCGGCACCCTAACTCTTCTAGAAGCTATGTTAGCAGCAGGGAGCGATAAATTTGTCTTCTCCTCTACCTGTGCTACCTACGGTATGCCTCAAACAATTCCTATATCTGAAACCCATCCTCAAGCCCCTATCAATCCCTACGGAGCGAGTAAGTTAATGGTAGAAAGGATGTTAGAGGATTTCGATCGCGCTTATGGGTTAAAGTCAGTAATCTTTCGTTATTTCAATGCTTCTGGTGCCGATCCCAGTGGTTTGCTCGGAGAGGATCATACCCCAGAAACTCACTTAATTCCTTTGATTTTGCTGAGTGCCTTAGGAAAACGGGAATCTATCCAAATTTTCGGCACAGATTATCCTACTCGCGATGGCACTTGTATTAGGGATTATATTCACGTTAGCGACTTAGCCGAAGCTCATGTATTAGGGCTAGAGCATCTCTTGCAAGGAGGAGAAACAGAAACCTTTAACTTGGGTAATGGTAACGGATTCTCAGTCAGAGAGGCGATCGAAACAGCGCGACAGGTTATTGGCAGAGAAATTACTGTGGTGGAGAGTAGCCGCCGTCCTGGAGATCCTCCTATTTTAGTTGGTAGCAGCGATCGAGCTCGCAAAATTCTGGGTTGGCAACCTCAGTACGCGGATTTAGGTGAGATTATTGCCCATGCTTGGCAATGGCACCAGCACAGACATGGGAGCAACTGACATCCTCCCCGCCTATTCTGATAGACGGGGATTCCCAATTCTAACTAGCCCGAGCTAGCCATTTGAGCAGGTTCGTGCTTCACACAGAATTATAGATAAGTTTTTAGCTGCTTATAAAAACTCAAACAACTAAGTTTTCAGACAAGAATAAACTCTTTTGTAATTTCTCGATTAGCACCAGTACTTGTTGGTAAGCAGCAGGCTTTCCTTGTCGATCGCAGCATTTTGCCGCGAAATGCAAGTCTTCTAGAGCTGCTTGATGATAACCTAGTTGATAGCGAGCTAAACCTCTATTAACATAAGCTTGAACGCTATCGGGTTTGCGTTGCACTGACTCGGTAAAATATTTAATAGCAGTGCGATAATCTCCCTGTTGATGACAGATACAGCCTAGGTTATAGTATGCCCAAGCTCCCTCGTCAAAATCAAAGCGGATTGCTCGCTTAAAATCGGCGATCGCGCTATCAATATTTGCCACACCTAAATAAGCTAGTGCTCGATCATTATAGATAGTAGCTAATTGATTTTTGTCTGTCCCAGAGATATGCACTAAAGCTTGATTGTAATCAGCGATCGCTTGGGAGTATTTTTCTAACGCCGCATGAGCTAGTCCTCGATTATAGTAAGCTTGCAGACTATGAGGTTTAAGCTCAATTACCTGATTGTAATCGGCGATCGCTGCAGCATATTTGCCTAGCCGATAATGAGCTAATCCTCGGTTGAGATAAGCTGACTCATTATTAGGCTGATTCTCCAGCGCTGCAGTACAATCTTGCTTAGCTTCTAAGTAATTTTGCAGATGTATTTGTACCAGACATCGATTAGTATAGGCTTGAGCTAATTTTGGTTCTAGCTTAATTGCTTCCGTAAAGTCTAAAAGCGCTTGTTCATAATTACCGTTTCTAGTCTGATTTATCCCAGAATCAAATAACTCTTTTGCTTGCGGAGTCACAGCTACTTGTAACACGTGATCTTTTACTGTTAA
>JBFRWL010000466.1:0-7167 GCA_051439565.1 Prochloraceae cyanobacterium | reverse complement strand
ATGTGTATAAGAGACAGAGTAAAGACAATGAACTTCCTCAACATCAAGTGGCTGTCAAATCATTCTTCATGGGCAAGTTTCCAGTAACTCAAGCCCAATGGAGAGCGGTTGCAGGTCTCCCAAAAATCAAAATTGACTTAAACTCGAATCCATCACGGTTTCCAGGTGACAATCGCCCCGTAGACAGAGTTTCTTGGGATGAGGCGATCGAGTTTTGTCAAAGGCTATCAAAAAAAACAGGAAAGAAATATCGCCTACCTAGCGAAGCGGAATGGGAATATGCCTGTCGTGCCCGAACGACCACGCCTTTTCATTTTGGCGAAACCCTGACTACTAATTTGGCTAATTATGACGGTCTTAAATATAGTTATGCATCTGAACCGAAAGGAATATTTAGAAATCAAACTCAGCCCGTAGGGAGTTTTTCTCCTAATGCTTTTGGCTTATATGACATGCACGGCAATATCTGGGAATGGTGCTTTGACCATTGGCATGTGAATTACGAGGGAGCACCTAAAAATGGTCGTGCCTGGTTATCTAATAGCAGCAATCAAAGGGTATTGCGAGGTGGTTCCTGGCACAGCGCTCCTTGGAATTGTCGTTCTAGTCGTCGGGAAAACGATGTTGCTCATCTCAAATACTATACCGTCGGATTCAGAGTAGCTATGAGGTAACAGTGGAGACTGATGGGGGACGGGGAGTGTGGGGAGATGATTTGTCTGTTAACTGAATGATATGCAATTTAGATGCACATCAGCTTACCTGATTCATTTGAGCACTGCTGTAGGCGAAGAGCAATTTTCGATCGGTAATCTCTACAATATAGAGAAATTGATAATCTCTATTCTTTGGTAATTAATCGTGTTTTTCGCTCGACCTTCCTCTATCCGTTTAGCTTTATTGGTTTCCCTTTTAGGTATTTTGTCTGCTTGTAGCGGCAATAGATGGATAGAAGAGCGTTTGGCACCAGATCCAAAGCTGGAAGAGAAAACACAGGAGGTCAATTCCTCATCAAACAACGAACCAAGGAAACTCCCGAGTGTAAAACTCCCAGATCGGTTCCCTCAAGCAATTCCCCTCTATCCGACAGCACAACTGCTGTACGTCGAAACTGAAGCAGCCGATCGACAGGGAAAGACGCGTTGGGGATCTTCTCAGTCAAGCGATCGCATTCTCAGCTACTATCAAAATCAATTTCAGTCTAATACCTGGGAGATTGAGCGACAAGAAACTGATGCTGCTCAAAAAACTATAGTTGCCAGTAATGATAACTGGCGGGTAAGAGTATCAATTTTGCCCCAATCTGTAAAAAGCGGTAATTCTGGGAACCAGACAGAATTTGTTATTGACTATCAAAGAAGTGAGAAAATTGTTGGGGTGCCAACTAAAGATCCCGATCGCATCCCCACCACCTCAGATCCAGCGAATAACCAACAATCGCAACCATTACCAACTAACTCAGAATCTACCCTATCCTTCTCCGATTTGGGACGAATCCCACAACAATTAGATTCCTACGTAGAAGATGTTGTAGCTTTGGGAATTTTAACTTCGGAGCCAGATAACAAACAAACAACAAAGCTGTTTGAACCCAACAAAATTATTACACGCCGAGAATACGCTCGTTGGCTAGTAGCCGTAAACAATCGCATATATGCTCATCGTCCCGGTCAACAGATTCGTTTAGCGGCAAAAACAGAGCAACCAGTGTTTAAAGATGTACCTAGTAGCGATCGCGATTTTGCAGTCATTCAGGGATTAGCTGAGGCGGGAATAATTCCTTCTTCACTTACTGGTGACAGTACAGCCTTGCTGTTTCGTCCTGATGCTCCCCTGACTCGGGAAAATTTGGTTTTATGGAAAGTGCCTCTAGATACTCGTCGCAGTTTGCCTTCTGCTTCTATTGAGGCAGTTAAGGAAACTTGGGGATTTCAAGATACTGCCAAAATTGCTCCCAAAGTATTGCGATCGCTATATGCCGATTTCCAAAATGGGGAAAAGTCCAATGTCCGCCGGGTGTTTGGTTACACCATATTATTTCAACCGAAAAAAACTGTAACTCGCGCCGAAGCAGCCGCAGCACTCTGGTATTTTGGCTTTCAAGGAGAAGGGATATCGGCTAAGGAAGCGGCCAAACTTAAAAACTAAACCCCTGTGCTAAGAAACTTTTTGTCAATAAAAGATTGATGGAGAAACATTTAACACCTATTGCAACCGAGAATTCTTACTTTGTCAGCCAGCCAATCCTAATTATTCGGTAAAGAACGTCCCGCAGCAGAATTAGCTAAATAAGAGAGTGCTTTTTCAATTTGGCTTGGGGGTGGCTGTATCCCAACGCCAACGCCTTGGGCGCAACTACTGCAGTCTTAAATTGCCCTCGCTTGTTAGGCGTGGGACTTATCCACCCCCAAACCCCCATAAGTTAATTCGCTCTCTGAAAACGGTAGTGTTGTAGATGAGTTGAAATACAATCATCTTTAAGATGATTCATAATTTCTCGATGAATATCGCTATTAACCCTAACGCCCCGCTCCCCATCTTCTAAACGAATATCATCGACATAGTAGTTGAGGGTAAATTCTATGTAGGTATAGCCCATATCCTTCTTAACTCTTTCCATACGTATTTCTGGTTCTTGCCATTCACTACGTGCTTGTTTAAAACGATCGCGTAACCAAAGGACAAGTTGTTTGACGTAATCATCCAGTCTTGTTTCTTGTCTCAGTGGACGCCGAATTTTTTGATATAGTCTGTAAGCACGTTTTTTGAGTATATCTATTTTACGCTCCCAAATTTCTGGCAGTACGTATTCATCTCGATCGACTACATTGGGGTCGCGCAGCCAAACTCGATACCAATTACGGACTAGGTTGATTAGCGATTTAGGATCTGAAGTCTCTTCTAGCTGCAAGAAGGCTCGCATTTGGTTGGTCACAGTTAAACCCATCAAATCCAAAACGCATTCATACTCCTGTTGAATAGTTTCAATCTCATCCTTCTTCAATCCTCCTTTTTCTGCAAACTGTAGTGTTAGGATTAGAGCTTCCAGAGCATGCTCAATTTCTTCAAGCTTTTCATTAACTGCATTTTCAGCTAACAAACGTTGACGACCTTTTTCTTTTTTTTCTAAAAAACTATGACCATTCTCTTCACAGTTATAATAATTTGCCAAACAAGCTAGTTTAGTCTCAATGTTACCTAGGGTGTCGGGATGGGCTTGAATAATTTCTTTCATTACTTTTTTCGCCCTTTCTAGATCACAGTTGGGGTCGAATTCTATAGGAGTTGAGTAAAAAACTGCTTCAATGGGACGACTGAGGTTTGTAATCTTTTGGGTTTGCATAACGCTGTTGGGGATATAAACCTCAGTATGTGTTTCAAACAGATAAAGATGAGTGACACGTACTCCGATTTTGCGAAGGATGCCTTGTTGACTTTTACTACCGCTTTCAATACTTAGTACGTCACCAAATTGAAAGGGACTATCTAGCAACAGTGCGATCCCGCTGAAGAAATTAGCGAGAATCTCTCTAACCGCCAAACCAATTACGAAAGCCCCACCTCCTAAAGTAAGCCAAGCACCAGTCAGATCGAAACCAAAGCATAGTTGTAGAATCGCCGAGCCACTTACCAAGATAATGATTACTGGAATCACTCCTTCTAGCAGTGGGATTAATACGTCATCCCACAAAATTTCGGTGGTTTCTGCGTAGTCTTTTAGGTAATAGACGAAGACTTCTTCGAATAACAGGAAACACCAGTAGCTTACTGAAACAATAATGCCACCCAGTATTAATCGATCGAGCCAAATAACTGATGCTAAATTAGATGTGTTTAGGAAAAGTATTTTTAAGCAAATCAGAATAATCAGAATTAAGCCTGGATATTCAGAAACGTTCAACGTTACCAGCGCAATATCTCGTTCAAATCTGCGAAAGAGAGCTCTGAGCAAATAGAACAAAATTAAGTATAGTCCTACAGCACCAACAACCGCAATCAAGAGTCTAAAGCGGATGATGTCATCAAATACTTCGGTCAGATCGAGGGAAAATTGTTTGAGCATGATGGGAAACGAAGAGAAACTCAATTATTCAACCTCCAGTTTTAGGCTAGGTAGAAACTTCTGGAGATTTTTCAAAGATTTTCCTTGCCAAGGGATATCATTAGAACCTACAACTACTAGTTGAATCTCTTTCTTTTTGCGTATTCCCAGCACAAACTTAGAAAGCATACTGATACCAGAGCTATTGAGAAAAGTGAGTTCTTTGAGGTCAATAGTCATCTCTCCAGGGTTATCATCGGTGATCTCTTTGAGTAAATTATTGATTGGGGCATATTCTTTAGGGCCCCCTAATGCTAATTCACCTTGAAATTTGACCATTACAGAATCATCATCATATCGAACAATATAGTCTTCACCTTTGATTTCGTGAGTAACCATCTCAATTAACTTCTCCTTAATTTTCAATTTATTTCAATAAAACAAGTTTTAAGAGTGAAACCAGACTCAGATCTATGAACAATTTCGATTTAGCCAGAGGTATAGCTTGAGGTAAAAAGGCAAACAAGTGTATTATTTGCTACATTTTTCTGCCTTAAGGAGTAGTACTCACACGCTAATCTGAGCCATGCTCGTTACTTTAATAATTTTAGGTTCTGATTGAGTAGTTTCAAACTTCCAGCCCAGTCTGGCTTGATAGTCGTTGATCATAGTGAGAAAACCTAAACCGGACATATCAGTGTTTTCATCTTCGGCACTGGCTTCAATTTGTTCCATATATAATACCTCCGGATCGGAAGTTAGCAATTTTTGGATAAAGGTTTGAAACTTTTCAGCACTAGCTAGGTTGATACTATTAGTAGTAAAAATGACCGCGATTGTCTCTGAATCCTCCAAAAAATGAATGCCAAATTTAACCCTATATTTTGAAGTTTCCAGATTGAATTTCATGGCATTCTCTAACAACTCGTTAGCAACAAAGCTAACTGCTCCCTTAGTCTCTTTAATCCGTTGCTCATCATTTTCAGCGTTTTTTCGGTCGTTCGGCAAAAAGTTAATAAAATACTCAGCTGCAAAATGAGCTGACAAGAGCTGATTGCGCCAGCGATACTTGATACGCTTAGAATGAGGGGTAAAATTCAATTCCAAGGAATCACGATCGGGAGGGAATATCTTAATAAAATCACCAAATATCTCTTGCATTTTCAAATTAGCCCTTCCATCAAAATTTATTGCTGCTTGAATACCACTAGAGTAATATCGTCAAACACTTTTTGCTCGCCAATAAACCTTCTAACATCATCAATCACAGCCTCCTTAATTTCTGGGGCAGAGTACTGCCAATTTTGACTAATCACATTACAGAGTCGCTCCATTCCATATTGTTCTTTATTAATGTCGAAAGCTTCGGTAATACCATCGGTGTAGAGAACTACCCCATCACCAGGATTTAACTCCACTGTAATGTGGTCAATAAAATCAGCAATGTCATCATCTATGCCAATCGGTAAACCTAAATCCATAGTGTCAATGCATTCAATCTGACCTCCAGCACGAACGACGATCGTTTCTTCGTGTTGTCCGCTGATGCTTACTTTGCCCTCTGAGTAATTCAGAATCGCTAAACTCAAGTTTTTATCAGAGTTCATCCGTTGCACGTTGCGATAAATAGTTCGATTCAGGGTATCTAAAAACTTAACTGGATCACTTTCCTTGATTTCTTTAAGAGTACGTACGGCAGTTTGAGCCATTAACATTAAAATGCCACTTTCTAAACCATGTCCCGTTACGTCACCAATGCCCATAGTAACTATACCGACAGCTAGGAGTACATCGTAATAGTCACCTCCTACCTCATCAGCAGGCGCCATATAGCCTGAAATCTCAATACCTTCGATAATCTCAAGTTCTTCTGGTTTAGGTAAAACCATTTGCTGAAGTTGGCGGGCAACATCTAACTCTGCACCCATACGCATATTTTCCTGTTTTAATTGCTCATTGAGGCTAGAAATTTCTTGATTAGCTTGAGCAAGTTGGGCTGTTCTTTGAGCTACTTTATCTTCTAAGGTTTGGTAGAGACGTGAATTCTCAATAGAGATCGCAGCTTGAGCTGAGAGCATAGTCAGAATCTGGATGCGATCTTTAGTGAAAGCTCCTGTGATCAGATTATTTTCTAAATAGATAATGCCATTGAGTTGACCCTGATTGAGTAAGGGAGCGCAAAGAATCGACTTGGGTTGCCTACCAACAATATAAGCATCGCCAATGAATTGACGTTCGCAACTAGCATCACTCAAGACCACATTTTCTTGGGTGCGCTTCACATAGTTGACAATAGATGTTGATAGATGTGTCAGTTGAGTCGAATTATCGATTGAATCAACTGGTATTGATTGCCAAACAGTAACTTGCTCGGAATCGACAGCTCCTGCTGCTTCAATCAACCAAGTGCTTTTTTGCTGCCCAATTTTCTGCTGAGAAGGCAGAATTAGATAACCTTTTTGAGCACCAGCATTTTCGATTACTGTTTTCATTAAATTCTCTAGTAGTTTATCTGGAACCATCTGACGGGAAATAGTTTGAGATGCTTTGAGTACAGCACCTAAATCAACTACTTCACCTGAATTATTGCTAGTGGTTGAAGTAATGCTAGTAGAGATGGTCGAGACTTGAGAAGCAAAAAACTGAGGATAGAAAGCGTCCATGGCCTTTACTTTAGCTATAGCACCCCATTTCTCGTAACAATAACGAGCCTCTCTTAGATAAACTTCTGCAAGTTTATCTTTTTTTTCTGCTAAATAAAATCTTCCTGCAATTTCGTTTGCCAAGGCTTCTTCTTGTAGATATTCATTTTCCTTAGCTAAGGATATGGCGCGATCGTAGTTTTCCATTGCTGCGTGCTTTTTTCCTAATACGCGACACTTCTCAGCTTCGATTAAGTAATATTTGTGGAGGTGATTCATCGGAGCATAATGTGCCCAGTATTTTATCTTTTTTTGATTCTGATTTATTTTTGACAATATCTGTTTTTGTTCTAGTGCCAAAGAAGAATTGTATATTGCCAACCTAGCCAGAGAATCATAGAAATATAAGAGAGGAATAGCTGCTGTCCCTGCTGCACCGTCCAAATAATTGACTGCAATTGTGGCATTTTCAATTGTTTGTTC
>JBFRWL010000465.1:0-5456 GCA_051439565.1 Prochloraceae cyanobacterium | reverse complement strand
GATTAAACCCTTTTTTACTAATTGAGTGCGGATGTATTTATTCCAAGACTGCCAGTAGTCTCCCCCTGGCTCGTCTATTAATACTAAAGGAGCGGGGCCATATTTTCCTGTTTGAGAGAGAGTCAGACTCTCAAAAGCTTCGTCCTGAGTGCCAAACCCTCCTGGAAACAGCGCGATCGCGTCACTTTCTCTAAGGAAGAACAGCTTGCGGGTAAAGAAATACTTAAAATTAATTAACTTTGGATCTCCGGCAATAAAGGGATTTGTCTCTTGTTCAAAAGGTAACTGAATATTTAGCCCAAAAGAACATTCTCTTCCTGCTCCTTCATTACCTGCTTGCATGATCCCCCCTCCAGCACCGGTTAGTACCATAAATCCTAACTCAGTTATCCGACGAGCAAACTCAACAGCTAAGCGGTATTCGGAAGTTTCAGCAGAAATTCTTGCCGAGCCAAAAATAGTAATTTTGCGAATGTGACGGTAAGGATAAAAAATTTGGAATCCCTTTTCTAGGTCTTCTAAGGAAGCAGTTAAGATTTTTATATCTAAGCGGTCTACCTCTTCTCCAGCAATTCGCACTAATACTGCCAGCGCTCGTTCAATCCATTTACCATGCTTGAGATTCGGCAACTGGTCAATCAATTCAGTTAGTTCTGCCGATAGTGGGGACTTTCTATTATTAGTATAAGGAGATAAAGCCATAGGTTCACTTTTTTGGCTTTTTCTATTGTATCGAGTTTGATTGAGTTAAGAAAATATTTAGCTGAAATATATACCGATATGCTACCAACAAAAATAGTAAAAGATGTAGCTTTAGTTAACTAGGTAGTAATCAAAAGCTACATCGCTATTATCAGTTAAAGTTCGTCTGACTGAATTAGGCAGGAGATCGGGGAGCATCAATTCGCTCAATTTTGGTTCTCGATACAAAAGATAAAACCAGAGGTTTAATTAAGCTATTTTAGCTTCACGCCTCTGACTTCTCTACTTTTGGCTTTTTTCTTTCCACTTTAGTTAACACTTTTTCTTGCCAGGTGCTCAAAGATATTTTTCCAAAGTGTTAGCCAAGGTAGTTTTAGGAACAGCACCAACAACCATATCAACTTTTTGACCTCCCTTAAAAATCATGATGGTTGGGATGCTGCGAATACCGTATTGGCTGGCGACATTGGGATTTTCGTCAGTGTTAAGTTTGACGACCTTGACCTGACCCGCGTATTGTTCAGCAATTTCATCCACTACTGGGGCTACCATTCTACAAGGACCGCACCAGGGGGCCCAAAAATCAACAAGAACGGGAATTTCACTATCTAAAACGTCATCCTTGAAACTTGCATCTGTAACTGGGGCAGTTGCTGACATGCCAAAAAATCCTTAACTTGACTTGAGCAAATTTTTATTGATTTATCTAACGCTACATTATAGCTAATATACTCTCCATTTAAAGACAAAGGTCTATAATTCTCAACGTAATTTGTTTAAACGTAATCTATTCTCCTTTTCTCTGGTAAGATATTCTGGCAAATAGCGCAAGTGAGTAGCCAAGACCAATAAAAGGAAACCGCCCGAATGAAATCCGGGCGTAGTGTGGTGTGAGGAGTGAACGGAAACATTTGTCTCCGCTATTTCTATTGTAGGCGACTAATACGAATTTGATATGATTTTCTCAATTGTATTAATAAATTTTTTATCAATCGAGGTAAATTAAGTAAATATACTTAGGTTGAAAATGGGGCGTGCAACGAAGCAGATCCCTTATAGGATCGTTTATAGCTAGCCCTAGGAAGTTGTTAAACAAGATAGTTAAAGCACGCCCTAGGTGAACAAATGATGTTATTGAAATCAGAAAAAATTTCAGGACTGCGGTTAGCAATATTGGCGGCGATCGCTTTTTTTTTATTCACTCTCCTATTGACCCTACACCGCCACTTTACTTTTTATTCTTCTTACGATCAGGGGATTTTTAATCAAGTCTTCTGGAACGGGGTTCACGGTCGTTTTTTCCAAAGTTCCCTTTCTTCTCAACTATCTACTAACGTAGTTCATGGCGGCGAAGTACCAGAAGTTTACTACCATCGCTTAGGACAGCACTTTACCCCAGCTTTATTGCTGTGGCTGCCTATATATGCTCTATTTCCTCATCCAGCGACTCTCACAGTAATACAAGTGGTTTTGGTGAGTGCTGCTGGTTTAGTACTTTATGCCTTAGCCAGAGTATATCTACAACCTCTAGTAGCAGCTACGATTTCCATTAGCTTCTACTGTGCTAATGCAGTAATGGGGCCTACCTTAGCTAATTTCCACGACAATTGTCAGATTCCTTTGTTTGTCTTTAGTTTACTGCTGGCAATGGAAAAACGCTGGTGGTGGTTGTTTGGCATTCTAGCTGTTTTGATTCTCGCTGTCAGAGAAGATAGCGGGATTACCCTCTTTGGGGTAGGGATTTATATGGTACTCAGTAGACGCTATCCTCGCATCGGTCTGGCTGTTTGTACCCTCAGCTTTTTATATATAGTTGCCCTGACCAACTTAATTATGCCGCTATTCTCAGCAGATATATCCAAGCGGTTTATGCTAGAAAGGTTCGGTCAGTATGCTACAGGTGAAGAAGCTTCCACCCTGGAAATTATTTGGGGAATGATTAGTAATCCCTGGCGTTTGCTGGTAGAACTATTTACGCCCTTCTTTAGGACCCTCAACTATTTAATTGGTCAGTGGTTACCCCTCGCTTTCGTGCCAGCAGTTGCCCCTGCTTCTTGGGCGATCGCCGGTTTCCCCTTGCTCAAACTATTTTTAGGTAAGGGACAATCGGTGTTAGCGATTAATATTCGCTATGCCATGAGTGTGGTACCAGGACTATTTTACGGGGCAATACTCTGGTGGGCAGGGCAGGGATTTAAGAAATTTACCCAAAAGCTGGACAATATTGAACCGAGAAAGCTTTACCCTTCATTTCGTCGGTTTTGGATTGGCTGTATTTGTCTTTCTTTATTCTTTTCTCTGGTTTCTAACCCCAATCGCACCCTTTATTTTATATTTCCTGATTCTTATCAGCCTTTGGTTTACGTTTCTTTGCCCGAACAATGGCAGCGTGCGGGTGAAATTAACTCTCTGTTAGCTAAAATTCCCCGAGATGCCAGTGTTTCAGCGACTACTTATATTATTCCCCATCTTTCTGGACGTAGGGAAATTATTCGGCTTCCGGCGTTGGAGTTGCGCAACGATCGCCGGGAAGTGGTGAAGGTAGATTACGCGATCGCCGATCTGTGGCGGTTGCAGCGCTATCAAGTTGCTTTTAGGCACGATCGAGCAAATTTACAGAATCTAGTTTCATTAATCGAGCAAGCGATCGACACTAGAGAATATGGCATCACAGACTTTAAAAATGGTGTTGTTTTACTGCAAAAAGGTATTGTTTCTGACTCAGAAGCAATGGCAGCTTGGTTAGCATGGCTTTCCCATACCGATGGTGATCACTAAAACTTATTAAAACCTGAGTTCGGGCTAAACAGATTGAGGTAAAGTCGAATCTAGCTCCAGCTTTTGATGATAATAATCGCTAAAAACCCTAATAAAGTGGATAATCCCACCACTGACCCTCCCTTAGCATAAGCTTCTGGTAGCATGGTTTCTGAAATGACCGTTAGCATCGCACCAGCCGCCATCGACTCCAGCAGGGAAATAACCGACTCAGGTGCATCAGCGAACACCTTACTTCCGAGGGCTGCTAAGATTCCGGTTACTAGCATAATCGATGTCCACATCACCAAAATTCGAGGCAGCGAAAATCCTTGCTGTTTCATCCCTTCAGAACTCGACAAAGCTTCAGGATAATTTGAGAGCAATAATCCTGCCATGAGAGAAGGACTGATGGGATGAGTCACTATATGAGCGCCAATAGTTAAGGCTTCAGGAATACCATCCATTAACAGTCCCAGCCAGATAGCCATCGGTGCTTCCTTGTGTTCTGCCATCATCGAGACCATCCTAGTCGCTGAAGGAATTAGTTTTCCCGCATCCATGCTGTGAAGAGCTTGTTGTACCCACTGCGCTGCCTTAGTTGAATCAAAATGTTGTCTGGTTTGCAGATAATCTTTGAGTTTGGGCTGCTCCAAAAAGGCTTTGACACTTTCTTCAAGACTGGGAGACTGCTGCAACATTTCTTCAAAGTCCTGCTTTCTCAAAGTCCATAGTTCCACGTCGGTTTTAGCGATCGCTGTCACCGTATGAGGAGCTTCGGTTACAAAAGATAATTCCCCAAAAGAATCGGCCCTGGTTAAGACTAGAGGAGCTTTTTGAAGGTCATGGGGAAAGATAATTTCTACTTCTCCCTGGTGGATAATGTAAAGACGATCGGAAAAATCATCGGGCTGAAAAAACACATCACCATCTTGATGGTAGCGATAGACTAAACGCGCAGCGATGTCTTCTAATTCTTCTTGGGGTAAATAACTAAATACTGGAAAGCGACGAATTGTACGGGCTAAGCGTAAAAATTCAGTTTTTTTCTGAGTTATTTTCTTCGCTGGGTCAATTTTTCTCTTTTCTTGGAGAGTAGCTACCGCCAAACTTACCCAATCATTAATTGCGACTAGACTCAATCCATGACGCTGATGAAGATAATCTTTGATGTTCGATTGTTGAAGGGTTTGTTTGGTTCGTTCGAAAAGTTCGGGAGAGGTTTCTAGTAATTGTTCAAAATCGGAACGAGGTATAATTTCTAATTGACAATCTTGATTAACAACAGCTACGGTCTGATGGGGAGTACCTGTTAAAAAAGCCAAGTGACCAAAAATTTCATTGGCGCTCAAGGTCATTAAAGGTGTCAAGTTCGCTTGGGGATCTAACAGCTCGACCTTTCCTTTCTGGATAATGTAAAGGCTTTCACTGGGATCGCCTTGACGGTAAAGGATGGTTCCTTTAGGATAACTAGCTACTAATAAAACTTGAGCAACTTGTTGTCGTAGGTCTAGGGATAAATCTCGGAATAGTTGAATGCGTTTTAAACGACTACAACTTTGAGTAAAACGACGACTTTCCTGTTGGGATAAATGAGCTAGCGTTGTGGAAGGTTTTCGTAAAAATCCCCCAGAACGATTGACTATCTGATTAATAAAAGTAAAAAATAAACTGCCGCTGACTGAACCGATGACCAATTCGAGAATATGTCCTTTTTCTCTGGCACTGCCCACTAAATCAATGACTAAAGCTGCCAGCAAGGCACCTCCTCCAAAGGCCATCAAAAAAGCTAAGGCGCGATTTTTCGGAGTCCAGACTACAGCCGTCAATGATCCCAAAGGCATGGAGCAAGAACTAATCATTCCGGCAATTAAAGCATTTACCCAAATAGATTGAAACACTTCACTCTATTCTTATCAACTCAATGACTATATAGCAATCGTAAGTCATTTGTGGAGCTTCTAGCCCGACAAGCCAACTTGCAACAACAGAAGGGC
>JBFRWL010000464.1:0-18198 GCA_051439565.1 Prochloraceae cyanobacterium | reverse complement strand
AATGGGTGTTTATTTTGACTACATTTGCTCTGGCTTGAGCTAACTACACTTCTTCGGCAAATTGTCAGAAGATGATTCTGTAGAGGCTAGGAAAGTCGAGAGTGAGTGCTAGCTAGTTAAAGGCTTGGTCTTTAGATTTTAAAGATAAGTTTTGACATCTAGTATTGACTCGTGACTCCTAGCCTTTGTTGTGTTTGTAGCCATTAACATGTAGTTGTGCGCATAAAAAATAAAACTACTTCACATTAAAATTTTTTCAAGAATCAGGAGAAATTAACCCATGCGAATGTTTAAAGTGACTGCTTGCGTTCCTAGTCAAACTCGGATCCGCACTCAACGGGAATTGCAAAACACTTATTTTACTAAGCTAGTTCCCTATGACAACTGGTTCCGCGAACAACAGCGGATTATGAAAATGGGAGGCACAATCCTCAAAGTTGAGCTAGCAACTGGTAAGCAGGGGACAAACACAGGACTGCTATAGAAGCAGTAATTAAGAAATTAGAGGGCATTCCCGAAGTCGGAAGTCAGAAGTAAATATAAAGACTTCTGACTTTATTAGTAGCTTATTATTTGCTATTTTGGGGTTAAAACTTGGTCATAAGCGACTAGTGCTGCGATATCTATTTCCTTTTTTTGATACCGAAGTACGTCATTGGGCGATTGAAGCACGATTGCTACGCTGGCTAACCTTTCTGTGGCTGTGCTTGGGCCTAATTACGCTATTTTCAGCTTCCTACCCCGTTGCTGAGGCTCAGTACGGAGATGGATTGTACTACTTTAAACGACAACTACTCTGGTTGTTGGTAGGAATGGTGGGATTCTCGATGGTAGTAAGATTGCCCATCCGTTATTTGTTCAAAATCTCTCATTGGATTTTCTTACTACTGTTGGGATTAATTTTTATCACCTTAATTCCCGGATTAGGAACTACAGTCAACGGAGCAACTCGCTGGATAGCGATCGGGCCATTTCTGCTTCAACCCTCTGAATTAATTAAACCTTTCCTGGTGCTTCAGAGCGCTCGTCTCTTTGGACTGTGGGAACGACTAACTTGGACGGTCCGCATTGGCTGGTTGGTAATTTTTGCCTTGCTGTTAGGGGCAATTTTATTACAGCCTAACTTAAGTACAACTGCCTTATGCGGCATGACTCTGTGGCTCATCGCTCTAGCTGCGGGATTGCCTTTTACTTACCTGGGAGGAACAGCGATCGCTGGCTTGCTTACAGCCACTATCAGTATTAGCATTCAAGACTATCAACGGCGAAGAGTGATGTCGTTTCTCAATCCTTGGGCTGACCCCATGCGAGATGGCTATCAACTAATTCAAAGTTTGTTAGCGGTTGGTTCTGGCGGTAGTTGGGGCACGGGCTTTGGACTCTCTCAACAGAAACTATTTTACTTACCAATTCAGTACACTGATTTTATTTTTGCTGTCTTTGCGGAAGAATTTGGCTTTGTCGGTAGCGTGTTGCTGCTGCTACTACTGATTGCTTACGCTACACTAGCGCTGATTGTAGCTAGTAAGTGTCGTTATAGAGTTCAACGGCTAGTAGCAATAGGAGTCACGCTCTTAATGGTAGGACAATCACTACTCAATATTGGTGTAGCCACAGGTGTTCTGCCAACTACTGGGTTGCCCTTACCGCTGTTTAGCTATGGCGGTAGTTCTGCGATCGCTAGTTTACTTTTAGCAGGATTACTGATTCGGATAGCCAGAGAGAGTAGTAAGGCAGATTTAGTGTTTCTACAACTCAAAAGTAATATTACTAGGCGCAGCTCGATCGGGAGAAGTCAACATAATACCCAATTTACTAAATTCTAGCTGCAGGCAAAATTAACATAGCATCGCCAAAAGAATAAAATCTATATCGCTCTTCGATCGCCTCTCGATACAAAGACAACAAGCGCTTGCGCCCCACCAAGGCACTCACCAACATCAACAAACTAGAACCAGGCAAATGGAAATTAGTAATCAAACCATTTACCACTCGCCACTTATAGCCTGGATAAATAAACAAATCCGTCCTACCACAAAAAGGTTCTAACAATTTGCCCTCAGATTCTGTCTCTTTCGCCGTCCCCTCCAAAGTCCGCACTACCGTCGTTCCTACCGCAATAATTCGCCCTCCCCTAGCTTTAGCGCGTTCAATGTGATCTACTGTTTGTGGGGAAACCTCTATCCACTCTTGATGCATAGTGTGGCTAGTAATATCCTCAACCTCCACAGGGCGAAACGTACCCACCCCCACATGTAGCGTTACATAAGTTTGCTCAATCCCCTTTGCTTGTAATCTTTGCAATAGTTCCTTGGTAAAATGCAATCCAGCAGTAGGCGCGGCTACTGCTCCCGGTTGCTGAGCGTAAACTGTTTGATATTGAGATGGTTGGGATTGAGTAGATGTAATGTAAGGAGGTAGGGGGATCTGACCAAAATACCCTAACAACTGCTCTAAAGACTTACCCTCAGGAAGCTGGAACTGTAATATACGCCCTCCCGTCGCTTCATCCCGTTCAATTACCTTGGCTTTCAGGAACAAGCTGGTATCTTTGCTCCCTTTCGATAAGGGTTCGAACAGAATTTCTGCTCCTAGTTTAAAACGCTTGCCAGGTTTTACTAACGCCAGCCAACAGTTATTTTCCCGTTTCTCTAATAGTAATATTTCCACAGGCGCGCCTGTAGACTTGTGACCGTAGAGTCGAGCTGGAATTACGCGAGTATTGTTAAGAACTAGCAAGTCCCCCGGTAATAGCCAGTCTGGTAGATCGCGAAAGATGCTGTGAAGGTAAGTAGTAGGGGAATCTACCACCAAAAGACGGGAACTATCTCTCGGAAGTGCCGGAGTTTGAGCAATTAACTCTGGAGGTAGTTCGTAATCATAGGCAGATAATGAATAATCGTCAGTCATGATGATACGTATTTGGGAAACCGCGATGTTTCCACTCGCGGAGGAACAATCGTCGAACGGCTTGAGCCGTGAGTGAAACCTGGTAAACTCTAGACCTAGCCTTTACAAGCAAAGCTTTCAAATTGAGCGAAACAAAACAGTTAAACATAGCAGTATTTACTAGTAAATTAAATCCTTGACAGCTCAGCTAGCCTTGATCGACAAGTTTAGGATCTCCTGGAATTGGGTGATCTCCCCCATAGTGACGCTAGTAAATCGGGTGTATTTCCCCTACCGATCCCATCATATTTTTTGTCAGACTAGAGTTATAGGACATGCTGTGACTGCTGGTAGAGGGAAAATTATGGATTACATTTACTTTCTTGCTAACGCTAGTTTAACTTTACGCGTTATAGAATATCTTCACAGGATGAATCAACTCTGTGTCTCTTCTATGACAGTAATCCATCGCATTGATGGTTGGCTCATCAAAGTTAAATTTAATCCACCCCTTAGTTCGCAACAGGATGGTGACTTTCGCGCTTTTATGAGCGAGTTAGGAATTTCCTACGAACCGGAAATTCGCCTGCAAATGGTATTTTGGAGCTTAGAAACAGGACAATCTCCTATTGATGTCATGCGCCGCTATCAGGTGGCAGTAGTTTCTCATGGCAACCCTAATAAGAACGATATTGAAGCATTTCGCAAACAGTTCACTAAAGGCTTAGGGTATTGCCCAGAAACTCTTGCATAAGATCGAATCTGGTTAAATATCCATAATTAATGGTAAGGGAAGCAGAGCAAGCATAGTGAGAAAGACTTGTAGTTATTTGCTTGTTCCCTACTAAGAAAACAAGATCGCTAAGGTAGCTACTCCAGCTATCAACATTAAACCAGCAGGGATAAACTTACGAGTTTTTACCAACCGAAAAGTAAAGACAACTAGCAGTAATATCGTTACTACTTTGGCGACACTTAATCCTATTGGAATAGCATTCCATTGCATTAATCCCCCGATTATTAGTAAGGCACCACTAATGCTACCCGAAATTAGAGATGGTTTGCTTTTAGCTTGGATATATCCAACTATCCCGCCTGCTAAAACTAAAGCACCATAAGCGATCGCTGCTATTATCTTTAAAGTCATTATTATTCTCTAGAAAGTAGTAAGTATCTGCAAGACTCGGTCTATATCTTCCAATTGACCCACGATACGACGCACAGGATGGGGCCATACTCTTACTAGAGTTGGTGTAGCAGCAACTTGATTAGTTTCTGCTTGTTCTGGGTGCTTGGAAATATCTATCACTTTTAGAGTATAAGGATAACCTAAACCTAGTTCTAAGATTTGGTGCATCCTCTCGAAAATTTGTTCATTGGAAATATTATCGCTGGAAACAAATAGACGTAACACGTAAGTAGGATTTGCTTTTGGTTGTTCCCAAGAGAGAACCCCAAACTTTTTCATAGGGGAGCTTTCTGAGTTCGAGTTCGATTTTTGAAGCAATTTGCTACACGCTTGCCAACTTTTAGACTCTAATTCTAAGCTAGAAAGCTGCTTACTCGGCTCAAACGCCACAATTAAGTCACTATATTCCCAAAGTTGGGGAAACTGACGACGATAAGTTTCTAAGACCACTGGGTTGCATGATTCCTCTTGCCAAGGAGCTATGCTCCAAACTAACTCCTCAGTTTCAAAAACTGCATTTAGTAGTGCTTGATAGCGTCGTACTGCAGGATAAACCTCTGCTAAAGTTCTTATCTGCTGAGTATAAGGGTCGAACCATCTATCAACAGTTGCAGTGTATCCCGGTACTAAAAAGTGAGGAGGCTCTGACAAACCCAAAATTTCTTGCAGAATAACGCACAAATGTGCGTGCCAGCGACCTTGCTTATTGGGGTCAATGCAATAGATTAGATCTCCCCCTGGTGTAAACAGAGCAATACCTTTAAATAATTGGGGCAACAAAACTGTCCTCTTTTAAGCCAAGAAGGTAATATTATTTACTCGCCCAATCACACTAAATACTATCATATTTCTCAGTTATATAAACTACTCCCGCTGTCCCCTGCTCCTCCTACTTGTCGAAACTGATTAGTTTGCAGATAGATCCTAGACTCTACCTCGCAACATTTGAGCCATTTCGTTAGGTGTAGGCGACCTTTCCAGGGCAGTTTCCTCAGTGATACGTCCTTCTTGATAGAGATTAAATAGGGACTGATTAGTAGTAATCATGCCGTCAAATTCACCATCTTTCATCAACTCAAGAATTTGATCGTTTTTGCCCTGCCGAACATAATCCCTAATGGTTTCGGTATTAACCATAATGTCGTGGTAAGCGGCACGTTTACCATCAGTTGTACGGCACAATCCTTGAGAAATTATCGACACCAAGGATTCAGCTAGGGCAACTCGCATCGCGTCTTGTTCCTCAGCACTATAAAGACTCAGAATCCGCTCTAGTGTTTTTACAGCACTATTAGTATGCAAGGTTCCCATGACCAAGTGACCCGTTTGAGCAGCTTTTAAGGCAGTGTTCACAGTTTCTCTATCCCGCATTTCACCGATCAAAATCACGTCAGGATCTTCCCGCAAAGCTGCTTTGAGGGCATTGTCAAATTTGCGGGTATGTATACCTACTTCCCTTTGTTTAATCAGAGATTTGCGGCTTTGGTGTACGAATTCAACAGGATCTTCAATGGTAATGATGTGCTTGGCATGATTTTTATTGACATAGTCTACCATCGCTGCCATTGTGGTAGACTTACCCGAACCTGTCGGTCCTGTTACCAAAACTAAACCTTTGTGTGCGTCAGAGATTTTTTTGAAAACTTCCGGCAGTCTTAGCTGTTCTAGGGTCAAAATTTTGAGGGGAATTAAACGCAAGACCATTGCCGGACCTTTGAGACTATCAAAAACATTGACCCGCACCCTGGCAAAGTCATACTGGTTGGCTCGGTCAAATTCTAGAGTTGCTTTAAATCGTTCGATTTCTTCTTCAGTAAGCACTTCATATAGCCAGCTCATAAAGGTTCTAATATCTGTCTGAGGATATTCAGTGATCACCATTTCACCGCGATCGCGCATTCGAGGTATCTCACCCACGCCTAGGTGAATGTCAGAATATCCCGCCTTAAAGGCTTCAGCAATAAGCTGCTGGACTTTCACATTACCTGGTGAAGGTGTAGGAATTCGCCTAGCTTTTCTGGGAGGTGCAGGTGGTGCAACCGGAGTTGACTGAGGAGCTTTTGGCGGCGGCGGTGCTACCGGAGTTGCCTGGGCCTTTCTCTGAGGTGGTGGTGGCACTACAGCAGGAGATTGAACTACATAAGTTGATTCTCCAGATTGTGCTGGATTGACTTTGTCAGTCATTTGCCCAGTTTGGGAGGTTGCTAGCAATTCAGTTTGAGGAGCAGAAGGAGTTTGGGAATTAGGAGCTGAGATAGGAGGACGCGATGATTGAGTCATATTTTAGCGATCGCTAATTTGAATGGTTGATTCTTCCTGTTCTATTTATACTTTTCCCCAAACTAGAGGTTCCCTTATCAAGTTTCTTTAGCTTTTTATTCCTCAAACCCAAGCGAAAGAAGAGACGAACCAGGTCATCTGTGTGCAGTATTATGAGAAAACTGATGATTTTTATTAAGAAAAATTAAGCCAAGTCAGTTAAGATTTATGCCTCATCTGATAAATTTAGTCATTGTAAACTTATATTGCCCTATTTCTGTTCTAAGTAATTGTCTGTATGCTTTGATTGGTGCATCATTCAGGCAATCAGTCAACGCTGTAATCATAAATTATCTCAAATAAATGTAAATCTCTATAAACAAAATATCATTTTAAAAAAAAGTTTTTATATACTTGTCTTTACAGGTTTATTACTTCATTCAGCGTCAAAGAAATTTACTTTAAATTTGGTTGTCTTAAATAATTACTGGAGGAAAGAGCATGGAATTAACAACAAAACAGAGTTGGAACAAGAATTACTTTTTAGCTATTGTTAAAAGCTTTTTGATTTGGAGTTTTACTCTAACAGTTTGCTTGTTAGTAGTAGGATTCCCCTTAGTAGTTTTAATGGCAACTATCGGCGTGCTCATGTCGGTTGTTTTGAACTCAGTAATGCCAGTTAGCTCGGTTTTACTGGTTTCAGGGATTATAATTGGCGGTAATATTTTAGCGGTAGTAGTAGGCGCAGCAGTATTAACTATTAAAGGAGTTAATCCTCAGGAAGTTCGTTGGTTAAGTTGGTTGCACGGCGAAGCACAACCTTCTCATAGTCCTGTATATGCGTGTTGTCCGCTCACTTGTAGTGTGACACACTAAAAACTAAAATTGATTAGTCAAAAAATTAAGCTTTTTTAAGCTAATCAAATAAGGTTTGTGCTACCCGGAAAAAACCGGGTTTTTTCGTATTTTGGGACTCTTTTGGGACTCTTTTCAAGATTAAGTTAAATAACTGAATTGGTGTTCTATTGGTGTATGCTTCCGTCTGGCATAGTAGCTTCATGCCAATTTACATTCATAATATTGGCACTAATCAATTCTGCTCTAGTCAAATTAGCCTTACTGAAGTTAGCTGCAGTTAAATTTGCCCTGGCGAAATATACTTCAATTAACTCGGCCTCACTCAGATTTGCTCCAGACAAATTAGCCCTACTGAAATCGGCTGCATTTATGCTGGCATGACTCAAATTCGCCTCAGACAGATTAGCCTCACTTAGTTTTACTCTAGGCATTACCGCCCCCTCTAAGTTAACCCCAGTCAAGTCTGCTTGCATCAGATTGCCACGTGCCATTCTAACTTTGCTCAGATTAGCGCCCTTGAGTTTAGCACCTATGAGATTAACCTCTGTCAGTAACGCTCCCTCCAAATTAGCTTCAGTAAGATTTGCCTCCAGCAGTTTGACTTGACGCAGGTTTGCTTCTTTGAGGTTGGCACCGCTGAGATCTACTCTAGCTAGATTAGCTCCTCCTAGGTTTGTACCTTCTAGATCGGCTTTAGACAAAATAGCATCTTTGAGGTTGGCATAAAGTTTCTTTTCCCTGCGTAGGTTGGCACCCCGCAAACAAGCACCTGCGAGGTTAGCACCACTTATATCTGCTCCTCGCAGGTCTGCTGACATTAGGTTGGCGTCTAATAGATTAGCTAAACTCAGATTAGTGTTAAATAAAATTGCTCTTTGTAGGATTGCACCGTGCAGGTTAGCAGTATGTAAATTAGCAAAACTAAGATCCGCCTGATTTAAATTGACACCACTTAGATTTGTCCCTGCTAGATTTGCCTCCATCAAATTTGCTCGATTAAGATAAGCAAATAGCAAGTTAGCTCTTTGCAGATTGGCTCGATTAAGAATTATCCCAATTAGATCTGCACCTGCTAGATTAATACTACTAAGGTTGACACCTCTAAAATCGGTTTCTCCTGCTGCATATCGCTCGATTAGTTCATTAGCTTTCATCTCTACTAGTTATGGTTGTAGATGGGTTTCATTGTTTCGATTATTGCTGTTACTGTTTGAAGATGTACATCGGGTTCAAGGATTGATTTGTTAGTAGCACCTAGTTGAGATTCAAGCTCTTCAATAGTTTTATACTTATAGAAAACTCTGGAGAGCAGCTCATCTAAGGTATAAGTTCTTAGCATTGATAAATATTTTGCGTAGTTATCAAACTTCTGATAAATGATAGAGTACAATAATATTTTTGTTCTCAGCGGATTTGTATATTGCATTAATTGAAGTCGCAATTCAAACATATCCTGGGTTGAAATAGATCGCTGCTGAGGTTTTTCTAAATCGTCAAAGGATGCGATCGAAGTTAAATTACCTTGATTAGCTACTTTTACAGGCTCGATAATAGTCAAGTTTTTTTCCAACTCTAACTTTACTGGAGCAATACCAGTCACTTCTTCTTGAGCGCCTGATTGAGAAGGGTTACTTTTTAATCGAATTCTTAAATCAGAATTAATACTAACTGATTTATTTTGGTATAAAGGTTTAATTTTACTAATAATTATATCGGCAATTAAATGGTATACATTTTTTCTATTTAGTGTCGCCACTAAACTATACAGTGATTGCTTGAGGATATCTAAAGTGGGATAAAGTTCTTGCAATTCTACAATTAAATCTTTTAAACTGTATTCTTTAATTATATTTATATCGGTTTCCCAGTGATTTTTACAAGCAAAAAAAATTAGTTTTGTAATTCTGTTTGCTTCTCGATCTACCTCTAAACTTTTAGCTACTTTGTTAACAAAAAAATCATCAGTTATTTGATTGTTATTATTTGCCGTGTACGCTTTTGTTGTAACTATTTTTGTATATTCTTCTTCTAGGGAATTCCTGTTATAAATTTCCCCTAATTCCATTAAAATTAGGTCAGCAATTACTATATATAATTCTTGCCGATTTAGTGTTTCAACTATTCGGTAAAGAGAATCTGTTAACTTTTCTATAGTTGTATTGCGCTCAAATAATTCTTGAATTAAATTTTCTAAAGAAAACTGATTGAGCTTGTTGAGATCGTTTTCCCAATAATTTTTGCAAGCATAAAAAATTAATTTCTTAATTCTTTTTGATTCTTCATGCTGTTCTAAATCCCGGATAATTTTATTGAACAGGTCTGGTGATAATTCCATAAGATCTTAGGTCTTTCCGATGAAAAATTGATAGAGTTTATCATTTTTCGACTCCCAGAAGCAAGACAAATAATTATTACTATTATCAACAAACTAAATACATCAGAACTATTCTCTATTGTCTATTCGCCGTCTCTTTAACTTTTGGTTTTACAAACTATAGCAGTCCTATTTAGGTTGTGTATCAAAACGCGACTTAAAAGGCGAGACGCAACAGGGGTAAGAGTCTGGTCATTATTATCTAGGTTTTGTTTGCTCACGACTCATTTAAGACTGCTATAAGTTCGTTAGAACCGAAAATGATACCAATTTCAAAAAATACTGCTACACATCAATTATCTGAATCTGTTGCCTGTTCCCTTTCCTAACCGAAGTGTAGCAATCTTAAACGAAATTGATATGACATAGAAGCTATTTGTAATTTTATTCATCATTATAGTTTGTTATTCTCCCCCTTGTCTCCCTTGTCTTCTCCTGCTCCCCCATCTTCCCGTCATCATCTGTAGCTTTCGAGCGGGGAAATTGGTATTACATCTCTCGCACTACAGGTTTACCTTCCTGGATTTCGCCAACTAAAACTATGTCTGCTACGCCGACAAATAAACCATTTTCTAAAACGCCTGGAATATTATTAATCGTCTTTTCTAAGCTAGCAGGGTCTTTGATGGTATCAAATTTAACATCGATTACTAAATTCCCCTGATCTGTCACCACAGGTCCAGCCTTTTTAACCCCCATACGCAATTGTGGTTTGCCTCCTAGTTTTTCTAAGGCGCGGGTCGCAGGAGTTAATGCCATCGGGATTACTTCTACTGGCAGGAGGAAAGTAGAACCTAGCTTTTCTACTAGCTTGCCACTATCTACAACTACGATAAATACATCTGCTAAACTATCGACTACTTTTTCGCGAGTGTGAGCAGCACCACCACCTTTAATCAAGTTTTTTTGGGGATCTATTTCATCAGCACCATCGATCGCCAAGTCAATTTTATCGATCGCATCTAGGGTAGTTAAAGGGATTCCATACTTTTTCGCTAGTACTTCTGCCTGAAAAGAGGTGGGAATGCCGAGGATATTTTTTAGCTCCCCTTGTTTGAGGCGATCGCCTATGTACTCAATTGCATAAGCTGTTGTCGATCCCGTTCCTAACCCCACGATCGAGTTAGATTCTACTCTAGCTGCGGCTGCTTTGCCTACTTCTTGCTTCATGATTTGAACGGGATCGGTATTAACCGCCATTGTCTGCGCTCCTCAAATTGTTCTAGATTTTTTTTCTAATTTGCTCAACGAGAGTAACACAAATCTTTAACCGTAGCAATTATAGCGGTTTTCAGTTTTCTCTTGTTTTTCCCTCAGCTCGAAAAATTTTTCTAACACGAGAAGGCGATAGATTCTGAATTGTTAGCAAAAAACTTTCTATCGCCTTAACAATCCTCAATTATCTTGACATTCTTGCGAAAATGTCCTCTTCTGAAGCTGACTGCGCTCGTCTCAAGGGGTAAATGCCACACAGAAGATGCCTATTATCTTTCTGGGTGATTAGCGGCACTTCTACTATGAATTAGTTGTTTGAGCTGCTAACATTTCCTTGAGTTTAGCTAATTCATCTGCCCAGCGTGGATCTGGTTGAACTGCATCAGTTTGAGGACTATTAGGAGCATTACCTCTGTGTCTATTTACAGAGCGATCGCGCTTTTTGCTGTTACGTTTTTTTAAAGCAGTACTAGCTGGTGTGGCTTCTGAGTCAGAACTACTAGATGAAGATTCATTTTCTTCTTTAGATTTTCCTTTAGAACGAGGCAAAGCTTTTTCTATTTTCAAGGGACTGTCCATGAAAGACTGACCATTATACTTCTCTATAAATTGGTCTGCTAGTTCATCGCTAGGAACAGTTACAAAAGCAAAACCTCGACATTTACCAGTTTTGCGGTCTTTGATCACTTTAGTCGAAACGGAATCCCCAAGCTCAGCAAACATGGTCTGCAGTTCTTGACGATCAATTGGTTCTTTTGGCAAATTACCCACATATAGACGAACAGACATTAACTATGCCTCCCTGTTTACAATTGGTAGAAAACTTACAAGTTGAATAAACAAACAGTAATGATTGGAGTTACTCAATAATTTCTCTCACTAATGATAGACCCTAACAACTATTTCCACTTTTTACAATATTAGGCTTGTGCGGTGTTTTTTATAAACATCAGAGTCGATCGAGATATGAGCTTCGTTATTTTACTACTAGAAGTCCTGCTCACATAAATAACCTAAATTTTACTTCTATTTTGATTATTACAGAATGTTTACATTTTTGCTAAGATTATCTGTTTTTATGGATAGAGATTAAATAGGAGTAGCTTAAAAAACCTTGTTTTACTCCTAATCTTGATTGAGAAAAATAGTACCTAGATGCGTAGCAGGGGAGTAGAGGAAGTGTGGGGAGGGTGGGAAGTATGGAGAGGATGGAGAAGTAATTGTATGCCCCTTGTCTCCCTTGTCCCCCGTCTCCCCAGTCTTCCCGTCTCCTATCCTAGTCCCCAAAATGTATTTATAGTTACGTGCATTTTGTCAAACTATTGTAATATAAGTTTAAAATGTGTCAACTGCAAAGATTTATAGTTCCTGCGATAGTTAGGAATAATCTTCGCTCTTGCCACACCTCTTTTGTAGTCTGTATAAGCAAGGAGTGATATATGTCTCAATACTTTGAACTGTCTTTAGAACAAAAATTCAATATACGTTCTTTTGAAACTCAGGTAGAACAAATGAGCCACGAACAAGCTCAGGAATGTCTAGTCAAACTATACAAACACATGATTGTGCGCGAAAATATGTACAAGGACTTTATTAAACACCAATGGGGGCTAGAGCCAAACTCTTAATCTCAAAAATCCCTACTAATTTTAGAGAACTCACCTCCGTCTCTTGCTGGATTCGCGGGAGCTGAACAAGCTGGGGATGTGCGGGTAATAGTCTCTCGATTTTGAAAGGATGGGTTGAGACAGAACAAGGGAGACAAGGAGGACAAGAAAAAAATTTAACGATACTTATCCCTCAAATTCAATCTTTACCAAGAAGTATTAATAATTTGGGATTTTGGAGTTAAATTTTATTATTTGTTTTGGTATGAGTAATATTAACTATATTATGTTATGTTTAATAGCTGCTTAATCTGTACTGACTTTTCTGATGGTTTGCATCGTCTAATTGATTTTGTTCCCAGTTTAGCTAAGAACGGTCTCCAACAAATCGTTTTTTGCCACACTGTGCCTTTATGGGAGCAAGGAGAAGTTCCTAGAATAGATACAGATAAAATTAACGAAGCTACAGAGTACCTGTCACGGGCAAAAAAAACAGTTCCTCAAGGAGTAGAGTTAAAGATAGAAGTTCTCTCAGGACGTCCCGTTGAAAATATTCTGCGAATTTTAGAAACTTACCAAATAGATGTAATTCTCTTGGGAACGCCAATTCGTAGTGTCTGGCAAGAAAAGGTGTTTGGCAGTACTAGCATGGAATTGGCAAGATCAACTTCCGTGCCGATTTTGATTCTTCGTCCTCAGTTAATTTCTACCTACACAAATGAAGAACTAGCTTTGCGCTGTCAACATCTCTGGCGTTATTTGCTAATTCCCTACAACGACAGTCGAGTAGCTCATTATCTGATCGAGCAAATCAAAGATTATGCTCGCAATCGACCAGAGAACTCTCTGAAACAGTTTCTGCTAGTGTGGGCGATCGACGATGGGGGACGTGAGGTAGTAATCACCGAACAACGCTTGCAAGATGCAAGACAGAAGTTAGAGTCAGTGAAAGCCGAGTTGGAACAGCTAGATTTAGAGGTCAATATAGAAGTAAGACAAGGAAATCCGGTGCAAGAGATTTTAGATTCGGCACTCACTTTTGATATCAGCGCGATCGCGATCGCTACTGACTACCAAAGCAATTTACTCGAGTGGGCAATTCCCAGTTGTGCCGATGAATTATTGCGCCGCAGTTGGTTTCCGGTATTGTTTTTCTCTCCTAAAAAGTAGTAGTCTGTTAATTTTGAAATAATAGGTTGAGATTAGGATAAGGAAAACAAGGGCGTATCAGCGTAAGAATATGTCACCCTGGAAGATTAGTAGAATAGCCCGTGTGAGTTGCTTCTAGTTTGAGCACAATCTTGGGTTTAAGCTTTTCATACTCCTGCTTTAACAATTTTTTACTGACTGTTGCCCGATCGGATTTTCTCAAAAACTGACTAGCATGTGCCCATTCTTTGAGCAGATTACGCTGTTCGGGAGCAATAGTTGAGGTAATGACTTTGTAACACTGCTCGGGCTTGTTTAGGTCAAAGAGTAAAATACGGTAAGAGCCTAATTGTCCTAAGACTTGAGAGATCTTCTTGCCCTGAGTTTTTTTCAGATCTAGATAACAAGGCAACCACCGCGCGCCGTGTTCGCGATTGTAGAGAACAGTTAGCCAGAGCAACATTGGATGAGGAGAACTCAGAAACAGAAATTTGTTGTAGCGGCTGCTAGACCTGCGGTTGACCAAGTCCTGAGAATCTAGCATCGCAAACAAGCTAGCAACTTCTCCTTCTGGGGTAGAAATTACACGAGGAAAGACAATTTTCTTTTGGGGTTTATCTTGAGGCCAGGAAAGATTAAGGTAGAAGTCCTCAACATTAGAGTAAGTTTTCGGCGGATTAGAGGGAGGTTTGGGATTAGAGGAAGATGGGGGAGTGACAATCGTAGTCGGACTTGTAGAACGCTTTGATTCTTTTGGTTT
This sequence comes from Prochloraceae cyanobacterium, assembly GCA_051439565.1. Classification (GTDB taxonomy): domain Bacteria; phylum Cyanobacteriota; class Cyanobacteriia; order Cyanobacteriales; family JBFRWL01; genus JBFRWL01. The sequence goes on along the minus strand of JBFRWL010000464.1, from coordinate 3,898 downwards.
TTGTTTTGATTCTATTTTTTCTAAAACTTTGAAAATTTCAGCTATGCTTTGAGGTCGATCTTTTGGTTCTTTGGCAAGACACTGCATCACCAACTTTTCTAAAGCTTCTGGTAGATTGAGCTCAGGACTAAAAGTTTTAGGTGGTGATTCGTGATGAGCTATGTACCAGCCTCCAAAAGAGGAAGATTCTGGCAGTAATGGCATATCACCAGTTAGCATCTCGTACATCATCACCCCTAGACTGTAAATATCGGAGCGATTGTCGAGTTCTCTACCTTCCATTTGTTCTGGGGAACAGTAGGCAAGAGTCCCCATAAATGAATGAGTTTGAGATTGGTTCGATTGGCTTAATTTGGCGATGCCAAAATCGAGAATTTTCACCCACTCTTCTAAAGTACGGTCTTGAGTGACGAGAATGTTACTGGGTTTGATATCCCGATGAATAATCGCACACAGTTCATCTTTAAAAATAATGCCTTGATGAGCGCACTCTATACCTAAACAGATTTGACGAGTCAGATTGAGAAATCTCTTTAAGGGTAGGGGTTCGTATTGAATAATTTCACTGAGACTTTCTCCTTTGAGAAATTCCATCACGTAGAAAGGTATATCGTATTCATCTACTCCATAGTCTCTGACTCGAACAATATGATTGCTTTTTTCTCCTAAGATGGCGCAGATTGTTGCCTCTCGCTCAAAGCGATCGCACATTTTCTGGTTGAGCAAGGTTTGGGAAAGAAATTTAACAGCTACTGTAACACCACCAAGTAATGTATCTTTGGCAAGATATACCCGACCCATAGCACCTTCGCCAACTAACTCAACGAGTTTATAGCGGTTAGCGAGTAAGCGATCTTTGTTGGGGTCTCCAGTCATAATAGGCTACCGTTAGTTGAGAGAGAGTTTCGGATCCGAATTTAAGTTACATTAATTAATTTAAATATGCCCTGAAAGTCTGAGAGAGTAATAGTTATTTTCTGCCCTCGAACTTAATTTAAGATTGACGCTTGAGAATAGCTTCCATAGTACTAGTGAGATATTGACCTGCCATAATTCCACTGGAGAGATGGTAGGTATGTTCGTTAACTCGATAAAAGGTCTCAAACCCACTCCTTCGTTGTCGATCGCCTAGAACCCAATAACGCTGAATTATTGATTCTGAGCCAAGCCACCCCTCTCCTTCTATGCGTCCTAACAGGCTTTGCTTTAAAACATAAGTATATTGACGTTCTCCACCATTGAGATGTCCTCGGCATCGATAGGAAATTCCTTCCCGTTCGCTTTTGGGAAAAATTAACTTGGTTACCATTGTGAACCAGTTTTCCTGATTCCAGGCAATGATTGTTTTCCCTTTAACAGGGATTTTTAGTTCATTGCGTTCTAGCCAATTTCCTTCGATAACCCAGAGTCCTGCTTCCATTAAAAAGCTATGAGCCACAGTATTATCCCTTAGTCATCTTTTTACCACATCTATTATTTATATTTCCCTTTAGTCAGAGATTTATATACTTACCTGTAAAACTGAAATGAGGAGTTAGCTGTTAGCTGATTTTTGATTGCTGTTTGTTATTCTCCCCCTTGTCTCCCCTGACTCCCCTGATCACTCTCTCAACGATTTTCTAATTAATTTGACCAACCTACTTAAGAGGAAGATGAATTTCACCTAGTAACGAGGCTTTCTTTGCACCCGTGACTTGAGTTAAATTGCCAGGAAATGAGCAACTAAAGCGCCAGTGTGCCAAAACAGCAAAGGCGATCGCTTCTTTAAAATCGCCACTTAAACCTATTTCGTCGGTAGTTAATACCTGTGAGTAAGGTCCTAACTTTTTTTGTAGGCGCTGTTGTAAATACAAATTTCGGCTACCACCACCACATAAAAGCACCTCATCGGGCATCTGGGGTAAGAAATTCTCGTAGCTGCGAACAATTGAAGCTACAGTTAATTCTGTTAAAGTTGCCAACCAGTCTGCTGCACTCAGTTGTTTAGCTTCAGCATCTTGCCAGCAGCTTTCTAGATAAGCTGTGCCAAACAATTCTCTTCCTGTGGATTTCGGGGGTGGTTGTTGAAAAAAATCTTGTTCGAGCCACTTTTCAACTAATTCCTGGCATGGAGTTCCCTTGGCAGCCCAACTACCATTTTTATCGTAAGTCTGGCGACCGTCAGTAAGCTTAAAGATTGCTAAATCTAAGAGTACATTTGCAGGACCAGTATCCCAACCATAAATTTTATCTTGCCAATTTAATTCTTTTTGTGCTGGCAGATAAGTTACATTGCCAATACCGCCCAGATTTTGAATGCAGCGATCGCGAGTGGGATGACTGAGTAAATAAGCATCTACTTTTGGCACTAAAGGAGCACCTTCTCCCCCAACAGCGATATCTGCAGCCCGAAAATTACTCACTGTGGGTATTCCTGTTAGATGAGCAATTACTTCTCCCCGACCTAGTTGTAAACTGTATCCTATTGGGCATTGGAGATTAGTGGCAAGGGGAGGACGATGAAAAACAGTTTGACCGTGGGAACCAATTAACTGAGCGGGAATATTGTCTGCTTGAATTTCTTTGGCGGCGAGAGCAAAATGGCAAGCGATCGCGTCATCTAACTCGGCTAATTGGGACATTGATAGGGATGCTCCTCCACAAACAGCTAAGATTTGTTCTCTGGTTGCTGCTGGATAGGGATAAGTTTGAGCTGCTATTAGCTGAACCTGTAGGTCGAGGTCGCAGCCAGAAATTTTTACTAAAGCAGCATCAATACCGTCAACGGAAGTGCCGCTTATTAAGCCAATTACGTTTATTGAAGATCGATCGTTTCCCATTGTTATTGCTATTGCCTGTTGCCTATTGCTTACCTATTGCCTGACTTGGAGTAAGAAGTATTGTGAGAAATTATCACAAAAAATGTTAGAAAACAATTGGCAAAAGACGAATTAATTATGCGTATTTTTATCAGCACAGGCGAGGTTTCTGGGGATTTACAAGGGGCAATGTTAATTGATGCCCTCAAGCGTCAAGCAACAGCAATAGGCGTGGAATTAGAGATTGTTGCCTTGGGAGGGGAACGCATGGCAGCAGCTGGGGCAAATTTGTTAAGTAATACGACAGGAATTGGTTCGATAGGAATCCTAGAATCTCTGCCTTTTGTCTTGCCTACTTTGCAAATCCAGCGTCGTGCGAGAAAATATTTACGGCAAAATCCGCCAGATGTGTTGGTCTTAATCGATTATGTCAATCCCAATTTAGCCGTTGGGGGTTATGTTCGCCAGCATTTACCTGAAGTACCAGTAGTTTATTACATTGCACCTCAGGATTGGGCAGTGCCACAGTTGGGTCACACCAAGCAAATTGCCCGGGTTAGCGATCGACTGTTAGCAATTTTTCCTGAAGAAGCGCGTTACTATCGAGAGCAAGGAATTTCTGTTAGCTGGGTTGGTCATCCTCTACTCGATCGAATGCAGAGTGCGCCCACCAGAGAACAAGCTCGTAATACTCTAGGAATTGAAGCAGATAAACTAGCCATCGCCTTGTTACCAGCTTCGCGCCAACAAGAATTGAAATATCTTTTACCTACGATCTGCGAGGCTGCTAAGCTAATTCAAGCTAAGTTACCCCAGGCTCATTTCTGGATTCCTGTTTCTCTAGCAACCTATCGCGATGTTATTGAAAAAGCAGTTGAGGATTATGGTTTGTCAGCAACTGTACTGGAAGGAAAGACTTTAGAGGCGATCGCTGCAGCAGATTTGGCTATTACTAAATCTGGAACGGTTAACCTAGAAATTGCTTTGCTGAATGTACCGCAAGTGGTTCTCTATCGAGTAAATTCTATTACTGCTTGGATTGGCCGTCATATCTTGCAATTATCTATTCCTTTTATGTCACCAGCAAATTTGGTATTAAT
>JBFRWL010000463.1:0-4359 GCA_051439565.1 Prochloraceae cyanobacterium | reverse complement strand
AAGAGACAGGGATTATCTGGCTCTAACTCGAAAACTGGTTCTCCCGAAAGCAGAGTAGCGGGAATATGGGTGTCAAAGATAAACTGTCCGTTGATAATTTCTCCGTCTTGTACTGTTAAAAACTGTGTGAGAGGGAATGAACCATTGAGTCCTGTCCGACTGTTAGAGTTTTCCCAGTTAGTAAATACGGCAACGCGATCGCCGTTTGCTATAATGTCTGTAGGATTGATGGCTCGAATCGAAAAATCTAGGCTTGGAACTACCTCGGTTAATAATTCTTCTAGACCATCCTGTCCTTCCCACACATTGCCTGTGGCTAAAATTGCAGGGTCGGCATTTAAGGTGACAATAGAATCTTCAGCAAATGCGTCTATATAACCTTCAATATCCCCAACTTGCAGAGCCTCATAAGCTTCTCGCACTACTTGTAATGATGCTTCTGAGTCTGCTTCTGCATCTATGCTTAGTTCAACTCCTGTTAGGGGGTCGCGTTCCGAAAGTGCTATAGCTTCTGCGGATGGCTCTTGACCAACAAATGCTTCTGCAACTGGGTAGCTGTTATAGACCAATTGTACTGACTCGACTAACTCTCTTCCATCGTCGGTTGTTTCTAGCTCAATGCGATAGGCTAAATCTAGGTCTAAGGGAAGTCCAGTCTCTGTGACAGTAGCTTCTAAATGCACCCTTGCCAAGGCTTGTTCTCCTTCTCGGAAAAAATCCAATGGCTGGAATGTTTCAATGTTTAGAGAAGACTGTAACTCATCAAAAAAGTCGCCCGCAGTTTGACTGATACCGATTGTACCAAACCAGTTACCAGCAAAGGGAATTACTTCTGTATCTCTAACTTCAGTGGGACTTACTGGTACTTCGTTACCCTCAACTTCCCAAACCACATCGGTGGTTTGCAAACTCAGAAATTCGTTCCGCTCGCCTGTACTAATGGAAGATAATAGTTCTTCGATGACTCCAAACTCCGTAGGTTCTTCAGCTACTGGTTGCCCAGAAATCCTGATCCGTGCGACTTGGTATCCTTCTGCTAAAAAGTCTGCATTAGGAAAACTAGTTCCCTCCTCTGTTTCAAAGTCAAGAATCCCTCCTGCCCCTGGTGGTAATAGTCCTGGATGACGCTGGATGACTCCGCCTTCTGCTACTCCTTCAAACAACTCTCTTAAGTCGTAAGGTATACTTATTGGGTCTTCATCGTTAACTTCTGTGCCAGCATCCCATACTTCATTACCGAGGACTAAAAACTCTGCACCAATAAAATTATTGTTTTCATCAAATAACTCTATCGCAGTTGGATCATCGTTACCAATAAAGCCGTCATTAGTGGGAATCAACATTCCTGCATAGCTAAAAAATCGGTTGTTTATGGGATCTAGATTGAGGGTAAAAGTTGTGGAAGTAGTTTCTCCAGGAAGCTGGTCAGGTAGATTTTCGGAAGAGAAGACTACGTTCTGAACGCCCCCTTGGGCTGCTGCTTGGCTGGAAGCAAAAGTACCAGCAATTGTGTCTTCTGGGGCTGGCAAACCCTCTAAATCTATTCCCCTATCTATTAATTGCTCGACTGCTTCTGAAGGTAAATTGCCAACAATACCATCTTCCGCCATTGCTTCTATAGCGATTGAAGCTGGTGTGCCTTCATCAAATAAATCAAAGCTACCATCATGTAGGGCAACCCAGATTGGAGCAATCATTTGTCCTCCGTTGGGAGCGATATTTTCTACAGAAACGGTGATCTCGGTTTGCATTTTTACCTCTTTGCTTTTACTAATGATTCACAAAATACATTACAAGTCAAAGTACGATGTACTTTTTTTATGACTAATTACTTACGACGATTTACATTGTTATTTCTGAGATAATATCTGTCTCCACAGATAAACTAATTAACATTGCCAAAAGTTCAATTGACGGCGAGGGATACCGACTCGCCGTCAGCATATCCAATCGCGAACGGGGAGCTACTACCGTAAGGTCTTGTGGTGTTGATAGATGTACTTGATATTTGTGCAAAACGCTGTAAGAAACCAAAACATCTTAAGGAGCTATGTAAGCTAATCTGTGAGCCACCAATTAGCTCTCTCTGCAAAAATGTCCTAACTAAAATAGGTATTGCCATATTTAAGCCACAAAACGTTTTTGAGGCAGAGAAATACCAACAGGAAAGCCATAAAAGTTCTCAACTTTTCCTTTCAACATATCTAAAGCTAAATTAAGCCATTTAATTCCTTCAGCATAAATTGCCAGAGGTCGGCGTTGATGATAAGCATCATCGACTAAGACAGAGTCTTGATTTTTGCTGAAATGAAATGGTGGCATAGCCATAAAATGAGTACCCATGAGAAACACAAAACGTACCAGCCAATTAGGATCATTTTGGTTTATATCAGAGTTGAAATTGTCCAACTCCCACACTCTAGTCATAACTTCTTTAAAGTGATCTTCGATGCCTTGGTACGAATATTGATAGGGATTATCCTCATGGAAAGAGATAAACAGACGAGGTATCTTCCAGAATTTGTAAGTAAGATCAAAGTGTTCGCCATGAATCTTGTCGTAATTACCCAGACTGTTATGCCAAGGCTTATTGTCGTACATATAATCATCTGCACCAGTATCGACACCATTCTCATGAAATCCAATAGCACGAGGATCGAGAAACCGAATTTCTAGGTCTTCAGCAGTAAATGGAGGATTACTTACAGAAAAATTCTCCCAGTTTTTTAATAACGGCTCGATATTGCCAATCTTAATGTTTTCCGTGTTAGTATCGCCAACTACTAAACAATGGAAGCTTGGTTCTAGAATTTTACGATATGCAGGATTGTTACGAAACTCTTGGAGTAAGCGCGGAATATTCATCATTTCTACGCCGTTAATCGCGATCATTTCCGCATTTAGTAGCTCGTTACTAAAGGTATTTGGTGCTGTCTTTTGAGCTAGAGCCAGACGTTTTTCAATTTTGCTGAAATAGGATTGCTCCAAAGTAGGAAACAAAGGTTTACGACGACGTTGACTGTGAATTTTTTGACTTAGAAGTCGAAAGACTATTCCATATAATGCTGCTACGATTTCTTTTGACGGACGGTAGTTTCTAACAAACTGACTGACTTCAATGCCAGGTACAAACGTCATATCGTAGATATATTCGTAGTAAAGTGCAGTATTTTCTTGTTGTGGTACTGAGTAGGTACGTTCTGTAATATCGAGTACTTGTGGGAAAAGGGGTTTGACCGAGTTTGGTAAGTTTATCAAGTACTGAGTCTGACTCTTAGCTTTCGGACAAGGAGGAAGCATCACATCCTGTCCTGTTCTATCCCATTCTGGAGTGACTAGACGCTCACTCAGAACCTTCCGTACAAATTTTTCCCTTCCTGGCTTTTCCAAAAAGAGGGTCATAGACTCACTGCCACCATATCCAAATCCTGTGACCACTTCTTCTGAAGCCAAATAGTCCTCATATATTTTGCCGTTATCTTGAGCAAGGCGTAAAGCATCGGATTGTACTTGTAGTGCAGCCTGACTCTCCACTTTCCTTTCCGTGATTCGGTCACCGTTACTCCGTCGTTTTATGGCAGAGTCTGTGGTGACCGGTTTTCCTCGGTTAATATCGTATTTCATCGATTACACCTATGTGAAAAATCTCAATGGTTAATTTGTTTGATAGCAAACTTGATAATTTTTATTGTTTAATAACCTTGAGGTAGTAAGTAGAACTAGAATTGAACTTTAGACAAAAAGCGATGTTCGAGTCTACAATTACTACTGCTGTCTGCTATCTAGGTTTGATATTAATTTGGTTCTTAGTGCCTTAATCTCATAAAACTCATTAGAGAACTCATAGAAAAACTCATGAAAAAATAAGCAATGAGGGATGAGGAATAAGGAATTAATTACCTGTCCTATTACTATCTGGGAGAAGAACTCGACGCTACTTATCAGGGCATGATGATTGCCCTACCGCCAGAAGATTGGTCAGACTTGGGGACCATGAGCCAGCCTCAGTTTTCGTCTCTGCTTCAGAACTGGGCGGGAAAGGTTAAGCTGGAAGCTTTTACTTCCGCTCCCAGAAAACCTCAAAAGAAAAAGCCCAAACCGCCTTATGACCCCCGCCATCCCCATGTCTCCACGGCACGGCTGCTAGCCGAGAAAAAGAAATCTCGGGCTTCGCCCAACAAATGAGTCAGCTCTGACGATTCGCTCCCAGCCCATTACGAATTAATTTTACTTTTATTTGACTGCCCTAAAAGGGCGTGATGTAACCTGCTGTCAAAAAAACAGGTAGTTCGCGGCAACTTGCCGCGAACAAATTCTTGTCTCCCATTTCCCCTCGGGTATTTTTATCAAGTTAATAAT
>JBFRWL010000462.1:0-6922 GCA_051439565.1 Prochloraceae cyanobacterium | reverse complement strand
AGCTGTGTATAAGAGACAGGTATTATCACAGCGAATTGTTGCTAAAAATCATCTCAAATTTACTCTCGCACAAGACGATAATCCTGGTGTAGAAATGAAGGCGATCGCCTGGCATTGGAGCGATTATTTTCCCCTCCCCTCTCGTTTAGATATTGCTTACAAACTGCAAGAAAATTGTTGGAACGGTAATACTACCATCGAACTAGAAGTAGTTGGTGCTAGACTCTCTACCACAGCCTCTGCTACCAAAAAAGCAGTATTTAACTATCAAGGTCGTTCTTATGCTTGTAGCTTCTGGGAATCTTTAAACGAATTAAGAATTAGAAACGATCGAGGTAAAGTGCTGGCAGTAAGTCGAGGAAAAAGGATTGGTTTATTAGGAACTACTAGAGAAAATGCCACCGAGGTTGACGTTACCCAGTCGCCTTACTATCACCTCATTAAAGCTGCACTTGCAGTATTAGAACTTTGAATCATATTTCCCTCTTTCCCCCTCAATCCTTTATTGACAAACAGTTTCTAAGAATTGTCTGGAGAAAAACTTTTCAAGTTTGAGTTTTTCTGGGAGGATTTTGGCAGTGCTCTGAGATAAAATTTTATGACTAAAGTTAAGAAAACTAATCTTGAGATCGATCTGACTCATCCCCAGTACTACTTCAATCGAGAACTTAGCTGGCTGGAGTTCAACTATCGAGTCTTACACGAAGCTTTCGATGCGCGCACCCCTCTTTTGGAGAGGCTCAAATTTAGTGCTATATTCAGCTCCAATTTGGACGAGTTTTTTATGGTGCGGGTATCTACTCTCCAAGAACAGGTACAAGCAGGGGTTAGTCAATTAACACCCGACGGACGTACTCCTCAACAACAGTTAGATGAGATCGAGCAACGCCTCCGACCCTTAGTAACAGAACAGCATCAATACCTCGATCGAGAATTTAAACCCCAACTAGCAGCAGTAGGAGTTCACCTGCTTAATTATTCCGACCTCGATCGCGAACAGCGCTTGTATCTCCAAGATTACTTTGAAAAGCGCGTCTTCCCTATTCTTACCCCCCTAGCAGTCGATCCAGGTCATCCCTTTCCTCGCATGGCTAACCTGAGCTTGAATCTGGCAGTAATAGTCAAAAATCCTCAAACTGGAAATGAGCATTTTGTCAGAGTCAAAGTGCCCCATATGCTGCCTCGATTCGTCACTTTTCCCCAGGAACTACAACCAGCTAAGCAATCCCAGACAGTTTGGGCGGGTGTACCTCTAGAACAAGTCATTGCCCACAATCTGTCATCTCTGTTTTCGGGAATGGACATTCAAGAATATTGTTTCTTCCGCGTCACTAGGGATGCCGACTTTCCAGTCCAAGAAGATCGAGCTGATGACTTATTAATAGCAATTCAAACAGAGATCAGCAAGCGTTATCTGGAAGGATTCGTCGTGCGTTTAGAAATTCAAGCTTCTGCGTCGGAGTCAGTCAAAGAAATCCTCAAACAAGGATTAGAGGTGGCAGAAAAGGACATTTACCAATTAGAAGGACTGCTCAACTTAAACGACTTAATGTTTTTCCTCTCACTGCCACTCCCCGACCTCAAGGATAAACCCTGGACTCCAGTTATTCCTCCTCGCCTCAAGCTACTGCACCAACTTGCCAGACAAAAGGAACTATTTCAGCTTGAAGATGGAGAAGATATTTTCTCGGTGATTCGCCGAGGAGATTTGCTGGTACACCATCCTTATGAATCCTTCTCAGATTCAGTCGAGTTACTCGTCACTCAGGCTGCCGATGACCCCAAAGTACTGGCAATTAAGATGACATTATACCGTACTTCTAGCGATTCGCCGATTATTCGAGCCTTAATTAGAGCAGCACAAAACCGCAAGCAAGTAGCTGTTTTAGTAGAATTGAAAGCTCGTTTTGATGAAGAGAGCAATATTAACTGGGCCAAAAAACTTGAAAATTCGGGAGTACATATAGTATATGGCTTGATTGGGTTGAAAACTCATACCAAAACCTTGTTGGTAGTTCGTCAGGAGGGAGAGGAAATTCGCCGCTACGTCCATATCGGTACGGGGAACTACAATTCCAAGACTGCCAAGCTTTACACCGATTTGGGACTTTTGACCTGTAACCAAGAATTGGCAGCCGATCTGACAGATTTATTCAATTACCTAACAGGTTGTTCGCAGCAACAATCCTATCGCAAATTATTGGTAGCTCCAGTCAATATGCGTACTCGCATATTAGCTATGATCCGTCGAGAAATTGAGCACGCAGGTCAGGGTAACCCGGGTCGCATTCTTGCCAAGATGAACTCCCTAGTGGATCCAGAAATTATTACTACTCTCTACGAAGCCTCTCAGGCAGGAGTAGAAATTGACCTAATTATCAGGGGGATTTGTTGTTTGCGTCCTGGAGTAGAAGGAGTCAGCGAAAACATCCGAGTTATTAGTATTATTGGTCGCTACCTAGAACACTCCCGCATTTTCTGCTTTCACAACAATGGCGAGGAAGAAATTTACGTTGGCAGTGCAGACTGGATGCCTCGCAACCTCGATCGACGGGTAGAAGCGATAACTCCTGTAGAAGTTCCTGAAATCATGCAAGAACTGAAGGAAATTTTGCAGATTATGCTCTCGGATAACCGTCAAGCTTGGGATTTAAACTCAGACGGAAATTACATTCAGCGTATTCCCAGTCAGGATGAGCCAGAACGTAGAACTCATAACATTCTCATGGATAAGACACTGCAAAGGGCACAGTAAACTCAGATTTTGCACCTAACCAAAAACCCTGGTTCTCAAGGCAGAGGGCAAAAGGCAGAAGGAGGGAAAAGATAAAAAGGGTAAAAGGTGATTTTTTTGAATTTATTTAAATTAATCAGGATTATTAAGCCGCATTTCTCGGATATTATTCAGATTTTTCGCTTTTTTGCTGAAAAACTTTTTTCTTCTTTCCTTATTGCTCCCTTTTCCTTGTACCAGTTGACCAATTATCCCTTGGTGCAAAATATGAGGTGAATTTTTTACCCTCCACGTCTGGAGCGTTTTGAGTACCCATCATCGGTAGCAATTTTAACTCGAAACAGTATAACTCCCCGTCTCTGCCAATTCCCCCAGTTACCCTGCTCAACTAAAAATCGCTATCTTTATGCTGTATTCTCGCCCTAATGAAGTAGAGTTCGATCGACTGCTCGATCGGCTAAAAGCTGAGCTTAAAGGAGGTCAGTACGAAGCCGCAAAAGCTGTAATAGAAAATTTACAGACAGTCGATCGAGCGCTGCTAATTAGCAATCTCCCCCAACCATTGCTAGCTTTTGCTTTCCGCCTGCTCACAAAAGACGAAGCGATCGAGATCTATGAATATCTCGATACCGATACCCAAGAAAATCTGCTTAAACAATTTCAAAGTGAAGAACTCCTGGAAATTATCCAGGAAATGTCTCCTGACGATCGCGCCGATCTCTTTGACGAACTACCAGCTAAAGTAGTCAAGCGCCTCCTCGAACAACTCAGTCCCGAAGAACGTCAGGTAACTGCCCAACTGTTGGGTTATCTTCCAGAAACAGCGGGTCGTTTGATGACTCCTGAATATATTTCTCTTCGGCAAGAATTTACAGTTCAACAAGCATTAGAACAAGTTCGCCGTGAGGCACCTAGAGTAGAAACTATTTATGTTATTTACGTAACCGATGACAGTCGTCATCTATGCGGCGTTGTCTCTCTGCGGGATCTTTTTATCGCCGAACTCGACCAAAACCTCTGGGAAGTGATGACTCCTCAGGTTATCTTCGTAACTACTGATACAGACCAAGAAGAAGTAGCTAAGGTCATTGAACGCTACGATATCCTTTCTGTTCCAGTGGTCGATCGAGAAAAACGACTGGTAGGCATTATTACTGTTGATGATGTAATCGATATTATCGAGCAGGAAGCAACTGAAGACATCTATACTCAGGGTGCGGTTGAACCCAGCAAAGAAGACGACTACTTTGACGTTAATCTCATCACCGTGACCCGCCGCCGCGCGATCTGGTTGCTAGTTTTACTGATTACTAATACTGGAACTGCTGCAGTAATCAGCTCCCAAGAAGATATCCTCGAAAAAGTGGTAGCATTGGCAGCATTTATTCCCCTACTAATTGACTCTGGCGGTAATGTGGGCGGTCAGTCTTCTACAGTTATTATTCGCGGTTTTAATACCAGTAGAGTAGTGTCTATGGGTGCTGGGCGCTTAATTTTGCGAGAAGCGATCGCTGGTGCTATGTTGGGGGCTTGTATGGCGACAGTAGTCTTTATTTGGTCTTACTTTATGGAAGGAAGCGTAAGAATCTCTTTTACTGTTGCCACTAGCCTTTTAGTCATATCTACCCTAGCCAGCACTAGTGGGAGTGCCCTACCATTTTTGTTTAAGCGCATGGGGTTAGATCCGGCTCTAATGTCAGCGCCTTTTATCACGACGATCGTAGACGTGTTAGGGGTCTTTGTCTATCTTCAGATCGCCAGGCAAGTTATTGATTTAAGTTAATTTCTTTACATTTGTTTCAAAATCGACAATCCAAAATCCAATTGACTCCTGCGACTCCAAAGAGTTTTGGCTCTTTTTTGATCGACTGAAAGTACTAGGATAGTTAATGAGGATCGAGTTTTTATGTAATTTTGACTATTGTATTGGCTTAATTAAGGAAGGTTATGACCACTGCAACACCTAAAAAAACGGAATACGAAGCAATTATCGGGCTGGAAACCCACTGCCAGCTCAATACTAATACCAAAATATTTAGCAGCGAATCTACTAAATTTGACCCAGATAACCCCAATACTAATATTTCCCCGATCTGTCTGGGATATCCTGGTGTTTTACCCGTTCTTAACGCCAAAGTACTCGAATATGCAGTTAAAGCTGGTTTAGCACTTAACTGTCAAATTGCGCCTTATTCTAAATTCGATCGCAAGCAATATTTTTATCCCGATCTACCGAAAAATTATCAAATTTCCCAATACGACTTGCCAATTGCCGAACATGGCTGGTTAGAAATTGAAATAGCAGAAAAACCGAACTCAGAACCAGTGCGCAAAAAAATTGGCATCACCCGCCTGCACATGGAAGAAGATGCAGGGAAGTTAACTCACGCAGGCGGCGATGGCGAACGCCTTTCAGGTTCCAGCTATTCCCTGGTAGACTTTAACCGCGCTGGCGTTCCCCTGTTAGAAATTGTCTCGGAACCAGATCTGCGATCGGGTAAAGAAGCAGCTGAATACGCTCAAGAACTGCGCCGGATTATGCTCTATCTGGGCATCAGCGACGGTAAAATGCAAGAAGGATCCCTACGCTGCGACGTTAACGTGTCGGTGCGTCCCTTGGGACAAAAGGAATTTGGCACTAAGGTAGAGATTAAGAATATGAACTCCTTTAGTGCAATTCAAAAGGCGATCGACTACGAAATAGACAGACAAATAAAAGCGATCGAAAACGGTGAGAAGATCCCACAAGAAACGCGACTCTGGGAAGAAGGAAGCCAACGCACCATTAGTATGCGTTCTAAAGAAGGTTCCAGCGACTATCGTTACTTCCCCGAACCAGATTTACCCCCGATCGAAGTTTCTCAGCAACAACTAGAAACTTGGAAAGCAGAAATAACTGAACTTCCCGCGCAAAAACGCCATCGCTATGAGGAAAAATTAGGTCTTTCTGCTTATGATGCTAGGGTGTTAACAGACAATCGCGAGGTAGCAGAATATTTTGAAACTGCTGTAGCTGCTGGCGGTAGTGCCAAGCAAGTAGCTAATTGGGTAATGGGAGATATTGCCGCATATCTTAAGAGTAAGGAACTAAACATCACAGATATCGCTCTCAAACCCGACAACTTATCCGAATTAGTAAAGCTAATTGAAAAAGGAACTATAAGCGGCAAAATTGGTAAAGAAATTCTGCCAGAGTTGCTAACTAAAGGCGGTTCAGTGCAAAAGTTAGTAGAAAGCAAAGGACTGATTCAAATTTCTGATGCTGGGGAATTAGAAAAAATCATTGACGAAGTATTAGCAGAAAACCCCAAAGAATTAGCAAAATTCCGTGGAGGTAAAACTAAACTCAAAGGCTTCTTTGTCGGACAGGTGATGAAGAAAACTAGCGGACGCGCCGATCCTAAGTTAACTAATCAGTTGTTAGGCAAAAAACTACAAGGTTAAACCAAAGCAGGAGGCAGAAGCAGAAATAAGGGAAGAAGTAGTAAAGCCTTTTTGCCTACCTGCGGTGCACTAGAACACTGATTAAGTAAGGTTAAAATCCCTGTTAGGTGAGTGTGGGAAGAGAAGGCAGATAGGGGAGATAAGTAAGTCGGTCAAATCAATTAGAAAATGTTTGAGAGAGGGGTGTGGGGAGTGCGGGAGAGAGAGGAGGAGATCAAAGGTAACAAAAAACAGTTAACTTCTCATTTCGGTTTTATATTTATTTATGCCCACCTACTGTATAGGTACAGCCAGCTGACGCTGCTACCAAAGTAACAAAGTCTCTACGCTTCATTTTATTGTTACTGATTAATTTAACTATGCAATTAAATTAATCGAATTTTATCAGCACACTTGCTACAAAAATTTTGTTTTTAGCTTTAACGAATCAATTCTTTAACAAAATCAACTATTAGATTAAATCTTATTTACTAAGAAAAATATAAGCTAACGGGCTGAGAAGTTTTTATTCCTTACTCAGCCCGTCAACGGTTTCCTATTGAATTTTCCAAGGTTTTCTCCTAAACCATTCTTAGCTTTACCGAGTTTGCAGCTTCTCTTTTCTTTCTCTCTTACAGTTGAAACTTCCTAGATCTTGGTTTTGCTTTGCCTTTTTTAGAAGGGGTTGCCACTTATTTTTCTATTAAGATGTAGATAAAAAGACATCACAATATAATCATAGCAAAATTAACACCCACTATCTAA
>JBFRWL010000461.1:0-7190 GCA_051439565.1 Prochloraceae cyanobacterium | reverse complement strand
GACTAGAAATATCATCGTAGTGAGTTAAAGGCTGCTTGAAAATCGGCAGTAATTCCTGCCATTCCTGCACTTGGTAGAGATGAGGTGCAAGCTGCTCCAGATTAGAGCGTCCGAATTTAAACTGTAGATCTAGCTCTTGAATGGCGCCCAGGAGACTCTCAGAGATATTGGTTTTCTCAAGGAACTCTGATTCGGGAATCCCCTTAACTGCCGTGCTGGTAAGTAGAAGTAGCTTTAGACGTTGGCGGGAAAGAGGTTCTGCCAGAATATCTTTCTGAACGGAATCAATCTTAGAGACAGGGCACTCTTTTCTGATAATCGAAACTGTGGTAGAAAAACGCTTACTTTTCTCAATAAAGGCGATTAAATCCTCGTCTTTCTCGGTGGTCAAGTCGTACTTGCGTAAATGGATACCAGTATTTCTCTTTAATTCAATCAGTACCTTCGGGTCTTCTTCTCCTTCAGCATATGCCATTAGCTCCGTCATCGACCAGCCAATACCGTAAGCTAACTGAATCAGCTTGAGCAATTGAAGGTCAGATCTCAGATGCATCCATGCCCGAACAACAGTGTTGGTTAAGCCAGTAATTCTCCCTAACCCTCTTTCTGAGCGAATATCTTTTTCTGCCACCAAAGCAGCGATTAACTGACCGATACGCTGGTGAATACGGCTTGAGACTACAGAATGTTCAGAAGCTTTAATGGTCTTTGACACTTTGGGTTAGCCATACAAACAGGTGTTCTCTACAAAATAACCTACCTGACCCTATACTTAATGATCAAGTAACTTTAATTCTTTTTCAACTTGTAAAAAGTGAAAAACAAATATAAAATGTATGAATGGGGTAAAAACAACCCATACCAGCATAGTTGCAATGCTGATATCGTCTATTAGAGGAGCGATCGCTTATGACAGGATGAACCCTTTAGTTAAAATTCTGTCTCACCAACATAGGTGAGAGTCAGACCGGATACCGGAGCCAGCAGTTAGTTAGAAAAGCCCAGAGAATGAAAGGGAAATTCTTCAATAAAGCTTCTTCTAGTTAACCGTTTAGGATTTAACAATGTTTTTATTGTAAATCAAAAAAAGCACTGATACAACTCCTATGTCAATTTTTTGACCTTAACAAGTTGGACTCCGGCTCCAATTCTTCAATGTCGTTTTCCCCTGGAGCCTGAATGCCAGACCAACAAAACTTTTGCAAGAGCAAAATTTAACTTTACTTCCCTCGACAATTTCTTTTCGTCGATTGGGGTTAGTTTGTACAAAAGTAACAGTAGCTTTCTCGACAACCCTTGAGTAAGCTATTTCGCACTTAACCTTCTGATTAGACTGCCAGAAACCATTGATGATTGGCTTTAATCGCTCCAATGTAAATGTGTCTAAGCTTACAAAGAAAGTTATTGGCTTATCCCACGACTGAACCAGTTGGGATAAGAGTAAGCTCATACCACGTCATTCATGGGTGGGACTTCACTTTCATTGTTGATGATTCATAGCTCATGGTTCATTGCAATGAACCATCAATAAGGTAGCGAGGCGACTCCCCCTGACAAGATACTGTTGGTGAATTCGTGAAACCCTTATTCTGACGTAATCAGCTCCCCTCTCCCAAAGTTGGGAGCGGTCGGACCCCGCGCCGCCGACAGGCGCAAGGGCTGGGGTTGAGGGCTACATGGGTTAGTCGGTTTGTTAAGAAATATTTCGGGGCTGACCGTCGCTTTCTGTGAAATCAAAGGTTAAATCCAAAGTGGCATAAGTTTTTGTTTCTCTGGCACCAGGAATACTAAAAGTGCCATATGCAAAAATAGTTGAATCCCAAAAACACCAAAAAGACCGTTCGCAGGAAGAGGAAGTTTACCCCAACAACCTGACTTTTTCTGAGTACCAAGAATTCGCTGTCGGTAGTTGTATCGACCCAGAGTTAATCGCCCTTAGCTTCTTCCACCTCGAAGGAGACGAACCTTTAGAACACCTGTTCGTCTCCGACCAAATCCCCAGACGCAATACTGGGCAAGTTAGCCACAGCTTCCTCAAACGCTACCGTCACGTTTCCGAAGGCGGTTGGTGGTGTTCTGGTGTTGATGTCCTGAACAAATTTGATGATGAGCTTTGGGGACAATTCAAACCCAATAAGCCTCGGCTATCCCTCGACAAAGGCAAAATTATCAAATACGAAGCCCCACCCAAATTTCCTACAAGCATCTTCGCTCTCAAACTTCCATCCAGCCTCTGGGACAGGATTGCTCGACGCTACGGCATCCTTCGCTATCTTTCTCCTTTAGCATTACGCCTGCGCGACCGAAAGCATTCAATTAGCTTCTGGGAGTGGTTAATTGACCATCCTGAAATTCCTCTCATTATCACCGAAGGAGCCAAAAAAGCTGCTGCACTTCTGAGCTTAGGCTATGCCGCTATTGCCCTTCCTGGCATCTTTAATGGCTATCGCCAACCCAAGGACGAATTCGGGAGAATTACTGGTTTAGCCAAATTAATTCCCCAACTCCAGATCTTTGCTCAGACCGGCAGAAAGATTTACCTGTGCTTCGACCAAGATAACCAACCAAAAACCAGACAAAACGTTAACACTGCCTTATTTAAAACCGGACGACTGTTTGCTCAAGCTGGTTGTGAAGTCAAAATCATTCGTTGGTCGCAACCTGAAAAAGGTGTTGATGACCTGATTCGCGTTCATGGTTCTGATGCCTTTGACCATGCCTATAATACGGCCCTTAGTTTAGAAGCTTGGCAAGCTCGAATCCATACCCAGCTTACCTATCCGGCCAATATTCGAGTCACTCGACGCTACCTGGATATGCTGACAGGGATGCAGGACGGTACGGGGGAAAATATCTCAAAAGATAACCTGCGCTCAAAGACAGATAACTTAAAATCTCCCCTTTCCGGCAGCAATAAGCTAGTAGACAATCTAAAATCGCTTATCCAAAATCCCTTATCCACTGAGACTTCCAACACTGCCAAACTCATCTGCTTAAAATCACCCAAAGGAACGGGAAAAACTCATTTACTCGAACAAGTAGTAGATGAAGCTATTAAACAGGGAAAATGGGTACTGCTACTAACCCACCGCATTCAATTAGGGGAAGCTTTGTGTCAGCGAGTGGGACTGCCCTATCTTACCGAAATTAGAAAAGTAGAGTTCGGTTCGGTTCTAGGTTACGGACTCTGCATCGATTCTCTGCATCCCAACTCTAGCGCGCGGTTTAATGCAGACAATTGGCAGGATGGGGTAGTAATTATGGATGAAGCAGAACAAGTTATCTGGCACCTGCTCAATTCCGACACCTGCATCAAAGAGCGAGTAGAAATTCTCAGTCAGTTTAAGACCCTAATTCAAAATACTCTCTCCGGTGATGGTCAAGTTTATCTCGCCGATGCGGATCTATCCGATATTGCTATTGACTATATTCGTTCCCTAGCAGGTTTTCATGTGGAACCATTTGTTATTGTGAATGATTGGCAACCAAACCAAGATGAACGCTGGACTATATACAATTATGAAGATAAAAACCCTGGTCGCCTCGTTCAAGATTTGCTCCAGCATATTGAAGCTGGTGGCAGACCTATGGTGTGTTGTTCAGCCCAAAGAATCCAATCTAAATGGGGTACACAAAACCTAGAATCCTATCTTCAGCTAAAATTTCCCCTACACAAAATTCTGCGAATTGACTCCGAAACAGTAGCTGACCCAAACCATCCTGCCTATGGTTGTATCCCTCATCTAAATAACATACTACAACAGTATGACATAGTGATTGCTTCCTCTTCGATTGAAACGGGAGTCAGTATCGAGTGCGAACGGCTGATAGTCCCCCATTCGCAAATTCCTTTAGCCTTCCAGTTTTTATTAAAAGGAATTGAAACTTCCCTAGTTCGAGTCAACAAAGTTCCTCACTTTGACTCCATCTGGGCGATCGCCCAAGGAGTACAAACGACTGATTCTATTCGTCAATTCTTAAGCCGCAATCGGGCTTCGGTTCCCCGTTATCTTTGGGCAGCTAAGCGTGGCTTTTACAAGTGTATGGTAGGAAATGGGGCTACCACTAAAAAAGCTCTCTTAGCCAGTACTAAAAATAAAGCGAGTACTAACATTCGTTTTCTCCAAGCTGCTGATGCGTCTCTAGCAGCCCTCGACCTCGATACGGACTTCCAACCGGAATCTCTCAACACCTGGGCAAAACGAGGCTGCTATATCAATCTGACGATGCAAAACTATCGTACTTCCATTGTCGAAGGTTTAATTGCCGAGGGACATCAAGTAGTAGCACCACCTCCAATTGTAGATGTTGAATCTCCCGCACCACAGGTAGAAGCACAACTCAAACAGGTGGCTACTGTCCAGTATCAAGCTGAATGTACCCAGATAGCTAACTCTCCCAATCCTACCGATTCCGAGTACCAGAAACTCAAGGATAAACGAGCTAAAACAAGAGAGGAGCGATATCAAGAACGCAAAGGCAAGGTAGTCAGGCGTTATGGCGAGAAAGTAGTTATTACCCCCGAATTAGTTGCTAAAGATCATGATGGTTGGTATGGAAAATGGTTATCACATTACTACCTCACTGTGGGTAGACCTTATTTAGTTGAGCGAGATGTCCGTCAACTGAGAGCGATCTCGGAGAGATCCGCTTCGCGGTGCGCTGCTACCGGCAAAAATCGCTTGTGGCTGCCAGATTTCAATCTTAGTTTGTTATCTACCTCCCTGCGTTTGTTAGAAACTCTCATTCTCGGCTTACTACAACCAGATGTCCAGTACCGAGGTAGCGATCCTAATCTCCAACTGATTGCGGAATTGGCTCTAGCTAACCGACGGGAAATTAAAAATTTCCTGGGTTTAACTATAAAAGAATCTGATTCTCCCATTAAAATTGCTCAGAAACTCCTGAGTCTTTTAGGACTTAAACTTACCTATATCGGTCGCTTGGGTTCGAGAGAGCAGCGAGAGCGAGTTTATGTCTTTGTGCCTCCCGATGATGGTCGAGAAGAGATTTTTGCTTCCTGGCTTGAACGAGATCGTGCCTTAGCTACTGCTGAGGAGACCACACAAGCTGCTTCTACATCTTCTAACCTCGAACTGACTTCCGTGTCCACTATAGGGAAAGATAATAATTTAATTCCCCCTGCGGACACAGACAGAGTAGTGGACACCGAAACGAAGGAAGAGGAACGAACCTTACCCAGCTTGATCTCTCCAGGTGCAGTAGTAGAATGGCTAAGACAGAAAGGACAGTGGATAGTCCAAGCTACTACTGGAATAGTAGTCAAGATTCGAGATACTTCTGGCCAAGAATTCTTAGTGAAATGTCAGGAATTGAAACTTTGTAACACGGAGTAGAAACCCCTGACTCAATACTGTTCGTTTAAGCAGAAAATATGAGTAAATGGAAGTTTATTCTGACTAATCTGAATGCGACTTCCCAAATTAACTCTAGTTTCTCCGAAAATCCAATCAGGTGACTTATTTGCAGCACTCGAATTGGTGATGTCCTCAAAAACCTTTGAAGAAGCGATCGCCACTACTGAGAGTCAAGAAAAACGTGCATCGAATTCTCCCAACATACGTTATCGTAGCTTTAGTCATCTTGCATTTGTGGAAAGGAGACTCTCGGCTATGCCGACGAGAGGAATTTCCACAAATGCAAGATGAAAAATAAGCATAATAACCACGACCTAAAGTTGTAGTTCCCAGGGGATGAGGGCTTACAAGGGTAGGTTTTTTACATTTCAGCCTGAAATCAAGACAAGGGAGACAAGGAAGACAAGGAGGATAAGGGAGAAAAGCTTATTCTTTCGTTCAAATGATAGTAGGCACTCACCTCTTTGTAAAAAACCTACCCTTGTGAGGGGGATGAGGGAGGGTGCCATGACGCTTCGCTTGAGTGAGCGAGTTCGCCCGTTCTGAGTTCAGAGTTAAATTCGTTGCATTTCTGAACTCTGAACGGGCGAATTCTGAATTTAGACTAGTCAACTAGGAGTCTAAATGTACTTAAATATACATTTGTAATATAGAAATTTAAAGATATTCAATTTGAGCGGTAGTTTTCGCCAAAGTCCCCGTTGATTTTTTAATCCATCAACTTTGGCGAAAAATCGACCCCGATCAAACCCTTGTCATTTGGACATTTTTTTAAATCGATGACGCAGAATCGGTATTAATAGGGGATATAGATCTGCGTCACCCCCCCCCTAAGAGACGCGTTGACTAAATCATCAATTTAGTTGTCGTAATACAGATTCGCGCATCGACTTTTCTCAATGGCATAAATACATAACTACTCCTTAGTCACTTATAGATATATGTACTCACCATCGAAAATTCCTGTGTATTTATCCCAGTTGAATCTCTCATGTCAGGAGTTTAGATAGGGTTTTTTTCTGTAAACACCTCAATCTCTGTTTCAAACATTCATTTTCTGATGTCTAGAAGGGGATTTTAGCCCTGTTAAATCTAAAATAGGTTGGTGGGTAATCAGAGTATTTAAAGAGGCTTAAGAGGCTTAAAATGGCTTAAGAGGAATATCTGCATTTTTCCTTTGGTAACAGATCTATTCCACAAAATGTCAGTTTCGTAGAATTATGGGTGGAGTGCTTGAGGATTCGTGGCTAAAACCTCAGTATTTTTGTATGCTTTAGCTTTTCTTATCTTATGGAAAATTGGTCAGTTTGCTAAGTATGAATACTTAAGAAATAAGTAGGACTTATATCCATGCAGTCAGAGTGGAATTAGTAATATAGAAAATATAAGACAAGATTAGCAGAGGAATAGCACTGATCTTCATAGTGACCACTCCCGCTGACAGGATTAAAGGGATAATTCGAGAATTTAAAGGAGCATGATTTCGGTCGAGTTCTTGGTTCTGGCTTGAGACAACAATAACTGAACTGTCCAAACTATCACCCCTGTCAGCCAAATAATAGGGAGATCTGGAGAGGGAGATTTAGGAATCCCCATCCAAACAAGAATCGGGAGACAGATTGATGAAAAAGTGACAATAAACCAGTCTTCAAATTGTGCCTTACTTTTCCCAACCCGAACTAAACTACTGGACATTGGCAAATTTGAGTTTTAACAAGAGGCAATCGCCCACGCGAATCCCGATGCTTGGGCAAAGCATCTTTCTAAACCAAGATTGAGTATCTTGGTTCAAGAAACTTACTCAGACTCCAA
>JBFRWL010000460.1:0-5015 GCA_051439565.1 Prochloraceae cyanobacterium | reverse complement strand
GTGTAGGATATTTGGCTTCTAAATAGTCCAGAATTGCCAAAGATTCTCTGACCTTAAAACCATCGTCTATGAGAACGGGACTGTGATGGAAAGGATTAATCGCTAAAAAATCAGGTTGGAACTGTTCTCCGTCCATTTTTACCTCTACGAGTTCAAATTCTAATCCTTTTTACAGCAATGTAACCCAATCGCGGCGAGAATTGGCAGATATTGGTGTATGATAAAGCCTCAGCATGATTTAACCTCAGAGCTTGCCAAGGCTAAATCATATAACCAATCGAGTTGAACAAATCTGAAAATAATCAGGATTTAACCTTCTCAGCTTCCTGAAATGCTTTCTCAGTCGCTCATGTAATTCTAATAAAGAATGCTGACCCTGGTCCGGTCAGCCGTTTGGGAAACTCTAAAAGCTAATATTTTGATTGAGTTCAAAGTTGAGAGTTCACAAGGAAGCCAGTTAAAAGTATTTTAACAGGACTTAGACATTTTTAGGGGTTAAAAAGACTCAAACCCATTTAGAGCAAGGAATCTACGCCCAAGCCTAACCAATCACTAAAACCCACATATACCAAGAAAACAACTAAATCGAGGTTGAGTTATTGGTGTGTATAGGTTTGAGGCTTTTTCTCGTTATTTTTTGTCTAAGTACGTGTAGTTGACACAAGAATTGGGAAATCTTTGTTGGCACCCGCACACTTGTTTGTTGGATAGCCCTACTTATCCAATACCAATCTAATTTTCATCTGGCACTCATTTTTAGGAAATTTAATCACAATCGAAACTTAAAATTTCAACGGCAATTCATCAGTGATTTTTTGCTACTTACAGATTTAGATTTTTGAGGTTAAATATGCACAAAAAGTCAAAATTATTATGGTTAAGCCTGTGTCTGAGTAGTCTAGCCGTCACTATATCCCTGATGAGTGGGATATCCCATAAAGTTATTGCAACATTCGCAGGCAATTATTCGCTTCGGTAGTATCGCTTTAATTTTAACTGGGACATACTACCTGTATACGGGGACTCAATGGTTTTTTGGCGCTTAAGTCAATCGTGGTTAAGAATCTGGTTATCATTACTTTTGGTCGGCACTATCTTTTTTTTCCTCTCCTCATCTTCTATCTAAAATCTGTGATTGCTCAAAGTGGGTATACTCAGACAATTTCGCTTGAGAATAGTCGTCTATCAAGCCATGCCAGCTTTATTCCGTAGAATGAGAGATGATGCCACTTTTATTGAGGAATTTCTCGAAGATAGGGTTGATAATGGTTAAAATTAAAAGTTTTTCTTGGACCAAAATATTGATACTAAATCGAGATCAACAAACATATAACGGTTTAAATAGTTTTTATTGTTTATACAGTATATTGAAGATATCAACAGCTAATATTTGATGTCATATCCTTAGCTATAATAAACTTAGTTTACTTTTGTAAAAACTGTTAACATTGACCAAGCTAAGACAAATCTATCGCGCCTTCTCGCCCGCGTGGAGATGGGAGAGGAGTTTATTATCGCCAATCGTGGAGTTCCAGTAGCTAAACTCGTACCACTGTCTCAGACATCTAAACGAAAAGAGACAATGGGATGCGATCGAGATAAGTTTAGCGTTCCTGAAAATTTTGATGCTCCCATGCCTGAAGAGTTTTTGAGCGCGTTTGAGGGTGGAGATAGTTGAAACTACTGCTAGACACTCAATGTTGGCTGTGGTGGTTTGCTAATCCAGAACGTTTAAATCAAGAAGCAATAGAGTTAATCGGCGACTCGAAAAACGTTCTTTTTCTTTCCGTAGCTAGCATCTGGGAAATTGCCATCAAAGTATCTTTAGGGAAACTAAATCTACCAGAACCACCATCTGAGTACGTTCCTTCTCGAATGATGATGTTAGGGACTTCTTCTGTTGAGCTCAAAGGTATTCACGCACTTCTTGCTGCTTCTTTGCCCTATCACCATCGAGATCCATTCGATCGAATGCTGATTGCTCAATCCCAAATAGAACAGATACCAATCATAAGAGCAGACTCGTTATTTAACCAATACGATGTCAAGATAATTTGGTGTAGAGCTGGACACTAAACTGAGTATAAGCCAGCGCGGAGAAGTAGAAGAGATATATTAAGAGAAAAATGCTGTCGGTATGACAGCATTAACGCATAATCCCTTAAAACCCCTAAAATACTTCTTGCGTTGTTCAGATGTCTTGAATTTAGCTTAAGAAAGTAACAAACACGTCACAAAAAGGAAGGAGAAATTAATTTAACTATTTATATAGTTTTTACTGACAAAAAGAGCGAGAAGTTTATTCCTTGTTAAACTATTACTTCTTTTCTGAGGATTTCATCACAACAATTGTTACTATTCTCAGACAACGAAAAAATAGGATTTTAGAAAAATTAACCAAAATTTTCCAGAATGACTATTTTTTGCTAAAGTTCTGAAGAGAGTTTGCACAAAGGAGAAGAGGCTTTGTCAATCAAGACAAGAATTAGTTTTATGAGCTTTTTGCTGGCTGTGTCTGTTCTCAAAGCCTCTACAGCCAATGCCATTACCTCGCAATCAACTTCAGCCTGGACTTCCCCAAACATTGAGAATCGTCTCTCTAGAATTACAGAAGCAATGAAACAGCGAGAAACTCAGCATTCAGAAGTTGGTCAGAGACAAGTAGACCATCAAATAGCTGGAGGGTTTGCCAATCGTAGTGGTGGCGGAGGGTTTGCCAATCGTCGTGGCGGTGGAGGGTTTCTCAACAATCGCTGGGGAGACGGAGGGCGCTTCTACAACCATCGCTAGGCTAGGATGTTGATTTTGCCAAAGGAGATCGCCAAAGTTGGCCAGAATGAGGTTGACAAAGCGGGAACGTTTCTGCCCAGATTAAATCCCGCAATGCGCAACAGGCAATAGATTCGGGTAATTGATGTGTAGCAGCATTTTTTGAACTTGGTATTAAAACAATTGAAGGAGTTGCATCTGTGAACATTCTGCTTAAGTGGCTTGTTACTTCAGTGAGTTTACTAATTATTTCCAAACTACCAACGGGTGTAGAAATCGATAGCTTTCAGAAAGCAGCAATATCGGCAATCGTTTTTGGCATTTTGAATGTCTTACTCGTTCCGATTCTTGAGGTGTTGTCTTTGCCGATGGCTCTAATTTTCTCGAGCTTTTTTCTCTCCTTATTGATGAACATGATTATCTTCGGTCTAGCAGCATGGCTAGTTGAAGGGTTTAGACTGCGCTGGGGGATTTGGAGTGCATTACTAGGTTCTCTCGCTCTAAGTTTTATTAATTCCATATTTTTGCGCCTCTTGGCTGTTTAGAGCGACTTGAGAATTTAGAATTTAGAATTTAGAATTCAGAATCAATTTTGAGCTTAACCAATCCGAGCAGTGTTGAGCCGCAGCCCTTGAAACGTCAACCCTTCCAGAATTCAAGCAACTCTCAATCTTTGAGTTGCTTGAATGGATGGGGAATCTGCGCACTTCCAGGCGTGGAGGATGTCAAATACTTAACGATTGCTGCAAACGGATCTTATCTAATCCTTTTTGATTGAGTAACAGCCAGGATTGAATTAAATCTGGTCCATGTAATTCTCCCATTAAAGCTGCCCGCAGCGATCGCATCACTAATCCTTTTTTCACTTTTGCCTGTTTAGTCACCTGTTTGACGATATCTTTAGCATCTGGCTCGCTGAGTGGGGAGCGATCGACAATTGCTTGGTAAATAGTTTTGACAATCTCAGCTACTCCTTCTTGTTTAAGTTGAGAGATAGCCTCTTCGCTATATGCTAGTGACTCTCCAAACAGCAAGCGGCTGTGAGTTGGTGCATCGCTCAGACGAGTTAAACTAGCAGCAATTAAAGCTGTCAGACTTTCTAACCAGGGGCGATCGCCCTCTAAATCTATTTGATACCCTTCTGCTTGCCAATAGGGAACCAGTAACTCTACTAGCTTATCTGCAGGCATATTGTGAAGGTATTGACTGTTGATCCAGTCTAATTTTGCCCAATCGAATTTTGCCCCTGCTTTGTTAACCCGATCTAAGCTAAATTGTTCTGCTGCTTCGCTGAGGCTAAAGATTTCCTGGGTTGCATCTGGTGGTGTCCAACCTAACAGGGTCATGTAATTTGCCATTGCTTCGGGTAAAAATCCCATTTTTTTAAACTCGTCAATGGAAGTTACCCCGTCGCGTTTGGAAAGTTTGCGCCCTTCTTGATTCAAAATCAGGGGAGTGTGGGCAAATTCTGGAACTTTTGACCCCAATGCTTCGTAAAGCAAGATCTGTTTAGCAGTATTAGCAATGTGGTCTTCTCCGCGCATAACGTGGGTAATCTGCATATCAATGTCGTCCACCACTACTGCTAAGTTATACAGAGGTTGACCGAATTCTGCCTCTGAATTGTCTGCAGCGCGGGCAATTACCATATCGCCACCTAGGTCGTTAGCTTTCCAGGATACTTTGCCTCTGATCGCATCTTTCCAGACTATTTCTCGTTCGTCGTCGATTTTAAAGCGAATTACTGGTCTGCGTCCTTCGGCTGCAAAAGCTGCCCTTTGTTCTTCTGTGAGGTGGCGGTGACGATTATCGTAGCGGGGGGCTTGTTTTCTAGCTTTTTGTTGCTCCCGCATTTGTTCTAATTCTTCTGGGCTACAATAGCAGCGATAGGCTAAGCCTCTGTCTAGTAAATCTTTAATTGTCTGGCGATAGAGGTCAAGTCTCTGAGTTTGAAAGAATGGCCCCTCGTCCCAATTCAAACCTAGCCAGGTGAGTCCTGATTTAATATTTTCGGTATATTCTGGGCGCGATCGCTCTGTATCTGTATCTTCTATACGCAGGATGAATTTACCGCCCTGGTGGCGGGCAAATAGCCAGTTAAAAACTGCTGTCCTGGCTGTTCCTATGTGGAGATTTCCTGTGGGACTGGGAGCAATGCGAACTCTAACAGTCACTATTTATCCTCTTTCTCAACTCTAGTTGGTTGGCAGATATCTATTGTAAGCTCACTCCTGGCTGAAGCGCAG
>JBFRWL010000459.1:0-6172 GCA_051439565.1 Prochloraceae cyanobacterium | reverse complement strand
GACTAGCAGATGCGGAACAAGGAGTAGCAGATATTGTAATGATATCTCGCGCTTTAAAAGAATCCGAACAAAAAAAGTTTTATAGTTTTACGATCGCCAGTGACGGAATCGCTACGATCGTCCACAGCGATAATCCCATAGAAGGTCTCAGTGACGAACAGGTTGTTAAAATCTATACAGGCAAGATTGAAAACTGGAAAGAAGTGGGGGGTAAAAATGCACCCATTACTGTGGTTAATAAAGCAGAAGGGCGATCGACTCTAGAGTTGTTTTTAAAATACTTCAAATTGGAAAATTCGCAAATTAAAGCTGACGTAGTTATTGGCGACAATCAGCAAGGCATTAAGACAGTTGCTGGCAATAAAAATGCGATCGGCTACGTTTCTATTGGAGCAGCTGAATACGACATCGAGCAAGGCGTGACGATAAAACTTTTACAGCTTGCTGGGGTAGACGCAACAACAAAAAACGTGAGCAATGGAACCTTTCCCCTCTCTCGTCCCCTCAATTTAGTGACTACAAATCCACCATCAGGATTAACTAAG
The DNA here is from genome assembly GCA_051439565.1 of Prochloraceae cyanobacterium. Classification (GTDB taxonomy): domain Bacteria; phylum Cyanobacteriota; class Cyanobacteriia; order Cyanobacteriales; family JBFRWL01; genus JBFRWL01. The sequence goes on along the minus strand of JBFRWL010000459.1, from coordinate 5,627 downwards.
GAATTCATTGAATTTGCTCAGTCTGAAAAAGTCCACGATCTAGTCAAAGAACAGAACCTTGTTCCTATCAAAGCAAAAATCTAACTTAATAAATTCCTCTGATGTTGTACTGATCTGGACGTTAAGAAGTTTAGGGGCGATCGCTGCTGCCATTGTCTTACTAATCGTTATCTTCCTAATTGTAGAAGCATCCCCAATTCTCCTGAAAGTGGGAATTTTCCCCTTTTTTAGCAGCTCTTCTTGGCATCCAGCCGAAGGACTGTATAATCTCACTCCCATGTTATGGGGAACACTGTTTGCCACCATTGGTTCAGTGCTAGTAGCAACCCCCTTGGGAATTTTATCAGCTATATTTTGTCAATACTACGCTCCTGCAAGAATTGCTTACCTCTATCGGCGCTTAATTTAATTATTTGCAGGAATTCCTTCAGTTGTTTACGGTTTCTGGGGATTAGTCGTCTTAGTACCTCTGATCAATCGCCTCCATCCACCAGGAACCAGTCTCCTAGCTGGCATTGCCATTTTAACTATTATGATTCTGCCCACTATGGCACTAGTTGCCGATGCCAGTTTTGCTAAAGTTCCCCAAGAGTATCTGTTGGGTTCAGCCTCCCTAGGATTGTCCAAATGGGGAACAATTTACGGTGTGGTGTTTCCTGCTGCCAAATCAGGACTTTTTACCGGAGTAATTCTCCAAACGGGACGGGCAATTGGAGAAACTATGGCAGTTCTCATGGTTTGCGGCAATGTGGTACAAACTCCCCAAAGTCTCTTCGACCCTATCCGTACCCTGACGGCAAATATTGCCCTGGAAATGGCTTATGCAGTGGGAGATCACCGTTCTGCCTTATTTGTCAGTGGTTTAATGCTGATGGTAATGATTATTGCTTTGGTGACAGCAGCAGAAGTAATTAGTCGCGGAGAAATTTATCGCTAACTCAGGAGGTACAGAGCAATTGCAAAACTCTCCCCTTTTTAATCAGCAGATTAAGTGCAAATCTAAGCCATTGAGAGGTTTAATCCCCGGCTTATTGGTCTGGTCAGCTGCGCTTTTGGTCACTCTCATTTTTGCTTGGATTTTGGGGGATATACTCTGGCACGGACTCCGACAAATTAACTGGCAATTTCTGACTACTGCGCCCAGAAATGCAGGACGAGAGGGAGGTATTGCTCCCATTTTGGTTTCGACAGGATTAATTTTAGCGGTTTGCTTATCTGTTTCTCTTCCCTTAGGAATAGGAACAGCAATCTTATTAGCCGAGTTTACTGCTACAGACAACTGGTTTGGGCTACTGGTAAGGCGCAGTCTGGATGTTTTAGCAGGCGTACCCTCGATCGTCTTTGGACTATTTGGTAATGCTTTATTTGCCAAAATCCTGGGACTAGGATTTTCCATCCTCTCCGGTGGCTTAACTCTTGCTTGTATGGTGCTGCCTATCCTGATTCGCTCCGCAGAGGAAGGGTTGCGGGCTGTTCCCAATGATTATCGCTTCGCTGCTGCTTCCCTAGGACTATCTCGCACAACCACCCTGTGGAATCTGTTGTTACCTGCAGCTATACCTGGATTACTGGTAGGGTTAGTTTTGGGAATTGGACGAGCGCTGGCGGAAACTGCGGCACTCATTTTTACCAGTGGTTATGTGGAGCGAATGCCTACTTCTCTGCTGGATTCTGGTCGCGCTCTTTCCGTCCATATTTTTGATTTATCGATGAATATCTCTGGCGGCGATGCTAATGCCTACGGTTCGGCTTTGGTCTTGATTAGCTTGCTTCTAATTATTAATTCTACAGCAGCTTGGATTGGCAATCGCTGGCTGCATAAAGTTTAACAACGATCGATTAGTTATTACCTATGACTATTATTCAATCTACTATCAAATCAGATCCTTTTATTCAAACAGAACAACTGAGTCTTTACTATGGCACAAAACCCGCTTTCAAAAACGTCAGCCTAGCTGTTGCTGCTGGACAAATTACAGCTTTGGTGGGTCCTTCAGGTTGTGGAAAAAGTAGCTTCCTATCTTGTTTAAATCGCCTCACGGATCTGATGCCTAGGTGTCAGGTTTCAGGGCGCATTCAGCTAGGAACCCTGAACGTACTCGACCCCAAAATTGACTTGATCGCCTTGCGTCGTCGCGTGGGCATGATTTTTCAAAAACCCAATCCTTTCCCCTTCTCCATTTGGAAAAATATCGCCTTTCCCTTAAAAGAACACGGCATCAAGAATCGCGATCGAATTGACTCTATTATAGAAACCACCCTGCAAGATGTAGGATTGTGGGATGAGGTCAAAGATCGACTTTATGAAAGCGCCCTTTCCTTGTCTGGGGGTCAACAGCAACGTCTGTGTATTGCCCGTGCTTTGGCTTTACAACCGGAAGCTTTGCTGATGGACGAACCCTGTAGTGCCCTTGACCCTATCTCTGGCAGAATTGTGGAAGATTTAATTCTCAGTCTGCGGGAACGCTATACGGTTTTAGTTGTTACCCATAACTTAGGTCAAGCCAAACGAATTTCCGACTATGTTGCCTTCTTTTGGGTACAGCACGACAGCGGACGCTTAATTGAATTTGGCTCGGTCAAGCAAGTTTTTGAGTCTCCTCAACATTCTTTAACTGCTGCCTATCTGGAGGCAGCTTGACCCCTGTGGGGAATTAATTCAACATTAAAAATTAAGAAGAGAAAAATTTTGAATATGTAACCTATTCAAGAAGCTATCTTGGTATTTTCGATAAATTTCCAACTATGCGGGGGAACAATAATTAAGGAGCGGCAGTCTTCTCTGCTAAGTAGCTTATTACTCAATTAGTGTTTGGATAAGCTCTTTTGTGTTTCTCTTTTTCACTCTGCCTTCCCTGCGACTTTTTTCTGCTGGGATTTTTCCCATTATGTAGTAGGATGTTTCCTCAGTTAGTTGTAGCTGCGCCAAATTTGGCAATTTCAGCCACAACTATAGATAAGAGGCTACTTTAACTAATGTTAATAAACCTGTCAACATCGAGATAAACAGCTGATTCGCTGTATCTTAGAGGTAGAAATAATGTAGCCAATAAGAGGACTTGACCGATGAATAAGTTAAATAGAGCGATCGCTAGTTTCTTTACTACTTTTGCTTTAGTGGGAGTAGTTGCGATGCCGATACCAAAGGTACAAGCTCAAACTTCAACAACCAACTCAGTATCAGAGCAATCTCAGATGCTACGAGGAATAGAGGCAAATACTCCCTCAAACTGGCAGTTTTCTACTGGAGGAACAAAACCCACACCTAGAGACAATTCCGAGAACCCTTATCAAATCCGCAAAAATACTAGTTTACAGCTCCAGAGAGACACAAAAGAGTCAAGCTGGGGTAATACAGGAGAACGACGCCCTTCGGGACCAAAATTTCCATTGTCGAAATTTTAAGACTCTAGAGAGGAAAGAAAGATGAAACTCAAAATTTGGGCAATTCTGGTTTTAATTGCGCCTTTGTTTCTAGCAGTAAGCGCAAAAGCTGAGAATCCCGAACACTTACAACAATTATTATCCACTAGAGAATGCGTCGGCTGCGACTTAGTCGGAGCTGACCTTAGTGGCGCCCATCTTATTGGTGCTGACTTAAGAAATGCTAATCTAACTAGGGCTAACTTAGTTGGTACTAATCTAGAAGGAGCTGACTTAACTGGCGCTAACTTGGAAGGAGCTAACTTGACTGGCTCCTTTGTCACTAATGCCAGTTTTAATCTAGCTAATCTCAATAGGGTTGATTTTACTTATGCGATGATTTATGACGCTGATGTTTCTGGCGCTTCGATGCAAGGAGTGAATTTGACTCATGCGCAAATTTTTAATACAGGTATTAGCATTGGTGGAGAAGAGCCGTAAACCAAGACTGACAAAGACAAGTAACCGAGTTAAAAAAGTAAAAAACTATAGCTTCCATTCAAGTAAAATCTAATCAAGATAACGAAAGCTATAGATGCGCTCCTCACAATTTACTTTTATCCTTTGGTTAGAGATAGGTTGTCTGATGGTGGTTGATTGGTCCAAGGAAAACTCTGGTATTTGAGATAGAAACCAGCTAATACTAACAGAAAAATAATAACTGCCCCTATACCTAGAGGACTGGGTAGCCAGAAAACTGCTTCGAGATAGTTGATTTTACCTGGTTTGAGTCGCCACACAAGCTGATGTCCGTCATTGCGTACTTGTGGGGTTAGAAAATTTTTTTTGAGATTAGCCTTCGCTCCCCAGGGTGTATTTAAGTTAAATTCTAAGTCGATCGCAGAACTCGGATTGATCGCTAACTTATTTGGTTCGGAGAAAACGTTAAAGGCACGCAAATCAACCGCTAGGCTCAAGCGATCGCGTTGCAACAAGAGTAAATTATTTTGACCTAAAGATATCTCAGAATAAAGTTGACCTATCTCGGGTTCCTTAACTTTTGCCAACTGGGACACTTTTTGGTCATTGGGGTTGAAAAATTTGTTAAGCTTGGCAACTAAATCTTTGCCGTTGTTAAAAGGAATGGTAATAAGCACTTCTCTGGGTGAGACTATTTTGGTTTTTCCTTTTAAATTTCGCGCTCGCAATTCTATACTAGCCAACCATTCTTTTGTAGCTGAAGGACTGAGATTAATCACCTGTTCGCCTAATTTAATCCGTTGGACAATTGTCCCGCGATACTGACCCTCGAAATTAACTCCAACGTCATAGTTAACGCAGCCAGTCAGAAAAATTAATAGACTACAGACAAAAGGCAAAAGAAAGAAAAAATGTGGTTTCTCAGTCCTTGGTTTTGGCTTGAGCTGTCCTTTGTTCATAAATTCCCCATTACCGATTACCAATCACCAGTTTCCCATAGTCGGGTAAGAAGTTCACCGAAATCTTGGCGACGGAAGTCCCGGTGTTCTCAACCTGGGAAGGTAGTCGCAGGCGATTTTAACGCCGTTTCAGGGAACTTTCACCAACAATTGAACAGCAATCATTTAAAGGCATTAAGTTGGTCAAACTGTTGCGCCTGTTGTACCAAACGATCCTTAACACGATCGCACACTAACTCGCATAACTCAAAGATCGCGGGATCGGCAATTTCGTAGTAAACGCTTACGCCAGATGGTTTGCGAGCTAAAAATCCAGCTTGAGTTAATACTTTCAGATGTTTTGATAAATTAGCTTGTCCTAAACCAGTAGCTTCGGCAATTTCAGTAACATTCATTGGTCCAGACTTTCTCAATAAGTCTAATACCATTAAGCGGCTTACTTCTGAAAGGACCTTAAAATAATCTGCTACCAGAGCTAGAAAAGTAGGGGAAATAGTTGAAGGGGAACTTTTTAACATGACCTAACTACGAACAATTTTAAATAGCTAGATAACTAAATGGTTATTTTTATTGTAACTTAAGTTTAGGTACTCGCGCTTATTAGTTCAAAATTGATTAAAACAGGACTCTTTAAGTTCAACAACTTCAATAGTTTGTTATTAGTTATTTTTAATCTAAGTGGGTAGGGGAAAATACATTTGACATCCTCCCCGCCTATTCAGATAGACGGGGATTCCCAATTCTAACTAACCCGAGCTAGCTATTTGAGCAGGTTCGTGCTTCACTGAGCGCTCCAACGAGCCCTCTCCACAGGCTAAGACGGCA
>JBFRWL010000458.1:0-7487 GCA_051439565.1 Prochloraceae cyanobacterium | reverse complement strand
ACTTATGCCTCCCGGTTCGATCGCCTCAATTTGCATTTGCCAACTATCATTATGGGTATTGCTGTGATAGTCGCGATAGTTAACTAAAGCTTTCACAGATAAACTTAGAGGCTGACTTCCCCGACAAAAACTATAGCGAATATAGGTAGTGTTTTCCCCTTGTTGCATCCAAATTCGCTTTTCTAGCAGCGCATCAGCACAAGCAAAGCGCCAGACTGGTATCGTTCCTTCTAAATGAAAATTTTCTAGATGAAGATAACCACGAGGTTCGATCGCCCCGTCTACCCAAAGATTAGTATAAAGAGGATAGAATCGATCGTTATATTGAATAGTTTCATCTAACTTAGTTAATAATAAAGTACGACCTACAGGAGGCTGGAGGGCAGCTACAAGTAAGCCATGATAGCGTCTGGTCAACACTCCAGCTACAGCACCAGCGGCATAACCGCCAATACCGTTAGTTACTAGCCATTCTCGCCTTTGGGCATTAGCTAGGTTGCCCCAAATTTCTCGTCCAAAATTAATGTTCATTATTTTCTGTTAGCTGTCCGTTTTTTTAAGACGAGGTACTGATACCAATTCTCAAAAGTGGCTAGATAGAGCTTCAAGAATATATTCCCATCTTGCTAATGATCGAATTATTTCCTGTGATAAAGAATTAAGAATATTAGCTACTTTGGTTTTTAATTCATTTAAGTCAATAAATATCTGCGATTTCAGGTAATATTTAACATATTCCCAGAGTCTTTCAATTGGATTTAACTCAGGACAATAAGGTGGTTGAAAGAATAATACCAATTTCCTAAACTCCGACTACAGATAGTGCTTCAAGAATGAAACCATATCCTGTAAGAGAAGCGATATCTGTTTGAATAAATTTAGCTAATACCAATTTCAAAAAATACTGCTACACATCAATTCTCCAAATCTGTTGCTTCCCGTTCCCTGCTCCCTTTGCTAACCGAAGTGTAGCAATCTTAAACGAAATTGGTATAATTCTTTGAGCAGTTTATCCTCTCGATCGCTTAAGCAAATGCCTGGTCAAGAATTACCATTTTCATGAAAGGGACAGCCTTTGGTCAAGTCGCTTAAGAAAGCGCTGTTGTCAAAAAAGTGTTCCATCGAAACAATCTTCAAATCTTCTGTCACCTCAGCGATAGTTACGCCGCATATTTCTACAGTTTCTCCTGTCGGCGCGTATTCTTTGTACGGTCCGCTAAAAGTTCCCCAATGCCGCCACTTAAACATCACCTTTGGTGGTCCGGATAAAACTTCAATAACCTCCCACAAGAATCCATCGGGAAAAGCGCTGTGAAATAGTTCGCCGGAAGATTCAAAAGTTTCCTCATCGGGATTATAGTGTTCTGTCTGCTCGATAAATAGATTGTAAGTTCCCCTGTGTGAAAGTTCCTCGGCGCTGGATATTTTTTTTCCATTGGTGCGCAGCTCAAATCGATCGGCAACAATTGACAACCATTGTTGGGGGTTTTTCTTATAAGATGCTTCCATCTCGAAGGTTCTAACTAAGTTTTCTACGATCGCTTCTAAAGAACCTTCAGGATGATTATATTTTTTTTCTCGTTGAAAAGAGCGATTTTGGCGAGAATAATCAGGCGGAGTTTGATATCGCCATTCAACATTATTTTCCTCTGAGATCACTCTATCTCTGTCCTGTACCCAGAGAGGTAAGTCTGTAGATTGTCGCTCGCTCATCGTTGTTCTCTTATTAGTAATTAATCAGAATTATAAGATACTGTTTATCCAATAAATATTAACTGTTTATCCAATAAATATTAAGAAGTTTTTTGACAGCTAATTTTCTCATATTTTGCTAAAAATATTTAACTTATTGATAACTTTTGTAGAGGCACGATAAGTTAAGTTATCGTTAATAGTAATAATAGTTGTGTTGTCTTGATCGATAGTCTGACAGGAAATCAGGACGAGGAGGCGATCGCCTTTGGCAAGTCTGCTGCTGAGGCTAAAAGCAACGCGGAACAGTTGTTGAGAGATAACTATGGATGCGATCGAGATACAATCGATCGACTAATGCAGCAGGCGAGAATTGAACCACTATCGCCCTGGTGTAGTCCCAGCAATTCTCAGGATTAGGATTAATTTTTTATCTTGGACAAATCTCGAACGCTAACTCATGCCGATAAAAGCACACATTAAACTCTTGGAAAAAATTCATGTGTCCTAAAATTACGGGGACATTTCTCGATCGAGTCCAAGCAAATGCGTTGAAACACTTGTTCTCGACTTACAGTTGTACTTTGTTCCCCTTCTTCAATAGCACGAGATAACTCTATGTCTTCTAAGGCATTTACCAGTATAGAGCTTACTAATTCCTGGTTTTCTTCTATTACTTCGACAATAGACTCTTTAAATAAAGCTTTTATTCTGGTTTCATCTACAATATCTGAATTAGTCATGCTTTATTTTGATTCAAATAACCTAATTTTATCTTAGAGGGAAAAGTATTAGAACTATTTCAAAAATTTTTCATGATATGATGAGAAGTTGACTTTTTTTTAGTTGAGAATGAAATATTGGGGAAAATCAACAAAGGATCAGAAAGAATACAATCGTCAATTGAATTGATTAAGAGTCGTAGTTGAACATGTTAATCGTCGTTTGAAAATTTTCAGGTTTTGTCTGAGCGATATAGAAATCGCCATCGACGGTTTGGCTTAAGAAGTAATTTAATTGCGGGAATTGACAATTATGAATTAGCTAGATAAATTGAGAAAAAATTAATAAAGTACTCGGCAAAATTCAGATATTAGTTAATAGCTGAATAAATTCATGATCTTGGCGCGGGAGCGAAGCGCTGCGAGCTGCGCAGTTTGCGTTTCTCCAGTTCTCGATCGCTAACTCCAGTCTTTGATTACCATCGCCATCGGGTAATAATTTAGATTAGTGGGAATAGTTACAAATTACTGAGACATTACACCTCTGGCAAAAGTTAGTTAGAGATTTCCCTCGCCTTTAGGCTTGTGCCAAAGCCTGAAGATAAACCTTGTGCCACTCGCTGAAGGAGCGCCTAAAGCGATCGCGCTTTTGCCTTCTGTCTTGCCCCGAAGAGGCTGATAATATTTAAGAGCAGAGCTATAGGCTATCGACTTAAGTTGGGAGATTTTAGTGGTGAGAAGGTAAGCTGATGTGCATCTAACAATTGCAGATCGTTCAGTTGGGAAACAAACCATCAAACCCTCTCCCCGTCACACCGTCAATCTCAACGAGTGTGTACCGCTTTAAGTCGGTAGCCAACAGTAGCAAATAGCAAATAGAGAGGAGACACTATGAGTTGGACTAAAGTTCTTGCTGAAAGCGACCTATCTCAAGGCGATCGGCAAGTAGTAAAATTAGGCAAACGCAAGATACTGCTGCTTAATTATTCTGGAGAGCTTTATGCAGTAGATAACGCTTGTCCTCATCTGAAACTATCTCTGAAAAAGGGGAAAATTACTGAAGATGGCGCGATCGTCTGTCCTTGGCATCGCAGTGCTTTTGACCTCTGCACGGGTGAGGTAAAGAACTGGACTCCCTGGCCTCCTGTAGTCGGTAAGGCAATGGGAATGATGTCTCAACAAAAGACGCTGCCAACTTTTCCAGTGAAAGTAGAGGAAGGAAGTATCTGGGTTGACTTAGAAGAATAGGATAAGATACAGCGTTTTTCAGTTGAGTGTATCTATTGATTGGGGATTGGGGAACAGGCAATAGGCAATAGAAATAACATCATTCCTTTCCATTCTCTGTTAGCTGTTCTGTTACCTCTGACCCCTGATCTGTGATCCCTCTCCCAGTCTTTCCGTCAGCCTCAACTAAAAAATTCGATCTTGACCAGCCTAGAAAGACGAACCAGGTTGCTTGAGAAACCCAATTTCATCAATAGTGTTTTCTCGACCTAAAATTTGAGGCTCTGCCGTACCTGTGGTGATAAGAGAATCTTATATATTGTTGGGTGGGTTAGGGGCGGGTCAGAATTTATAAATTCTAGTATAGCTTTCCTGTCCGCGCTAGAAGTCACAAAGTATTCGGAAATTTGCTGGAATGGGGAAAAAACTCGATTCTCTTTACGAATCAGCTCTTACAGGCTAAGGCTTTTGCCCAAGTTGTTCCCCCGAAAACTTATTAACAATTTATTTATAAAGTCTCGTTAGTCCGCAATTTATAATATTCACCTGATAAGTTTTTTTGAGTAATAACAATAAATATTAGTAATAATGGTTAAAGTAGAGCGAAAAAGATTTCTCGGTTGGCTGCAAAAAGGTCTTTTTATTAGTTTAGGAATTCTGCTGGGAATTGGTCAAGTTCAAGCAGTCAAAAGTGCAGAGGAGATGGATGTTACTTATGGACCGTTAATTTTTTCCGTTTCTATTGACTCATTAGAAAACTACGCCAAGACAGGGAAAATTGCCAGGGATTTAGAATTTTTCACCCAATCTCTAGATCGAGAAAGCCTAACTCAGTTCCGGATCTTTTTGCGCCTACGTTTTAGGTTGAGTCAGCTAAAAATTTATCGCCTAACTCACTTAGACATAGGAGAAGCATTACTCAAAGAACTAGGAAAGTTAATCAAAACTCACCCACAACGCAACGGTTTTTATGCTCTTCGTGCTGCTTTGGGCAAGGCGGCGGCTAATCCAGAAGGCTGGACAATAATCGATGTGATGCGTCAATTTCCCACCCAAACCATTCAGATTGACGCTCAAGATATTTTACAGTTATCCAATGAGGTAGTAACTCTAAGTAACTACCGTGAGGCTGCGGTTCAGGCGATCAAACAGGAAGCGAAAAATGAGGCATCCCAGGAAACATTTGATATTTCTCAACTCCCAGATTTGCGTCAACCTGGTTCTCTGGAGTTCAAAAAAGAAACTCTCAAGCTCGAGCATCGCACCATCCGCCAAACTACTTCTGGACTTATCGGTAACTATAGCTTTGATGTGGATTTTTACTTACCCCAAAATAATTCCCAGCCAGCACCCTTGGTAATCATTTCCCACGGTTTTGGCGGTGCCAGAGAAAATTTTATTTATCTAGCAAAACACCTGGCATCTCACGGCTTGGCGGTGGCTATTCCCGAACACGTTGGCAGTAATTTAACCTACCGACAGGCTGCGTTTAGAGGAAAATTGAATCAACTTTTCAGTCCCATTGAATATCTCGCTCGACCTAGAGAGATTAGTTTCCTACTAGATGAGTTAGAAGGTTTATTAGAGCGAGAGCCACAGTGGAAAAAGCGAATTAATTTAGAGCAGGTGGGAATTGTGGGCCATTCTTTGGGAGGTACTACTGCCTTATCTTTAGCAGGCGCAGAAATTAATACCGCCAGACTAGAGCACGAATGTAAACAAGAGAAAATCAATTTAAATATATCCTTTGTGGTCCAATGTCGCGCTACTAGTTTGCCACCCATCAATTACAACTTGCGCGACCCCAGAATTAAAGCAGCGATCGCTAGTAACCCCTTTGGTAGTAATCTGTTTGGTCCCGAGAGTCTCAGTAAAATAGAGATCCCTACCCTGATGCTAGCAGGTAGCGAGGATCAAATTACCCCTGTAGTCCAAGAACAGATTCACCCCTTCGTCTGGTTAAAAACTAGTCCCAAATATCTGGCTTTGCTAGTTCCAGGCGAGCATTTTTCCACTATCGAGCCATCTGTTGAGAAAACTCCATTCATTGCCAGAGTTTTAATAGGGACAATCGGGGAAACCGGAAAAAACGCCGAGATTGGACGTGGCTATTTGCAAGGGTTGAGCGTGGCTTTCTTTGAAGTTTATTTGCGTCAGCGTTCTGAATACCAGCCTTACTTAAGTGCCTCTTATGCCCAAACAATTAGTCAAGATCCTCTCAGTTTGAGTCTCATTCAATCTTTGACCCCCACTGAACTAGAAACAGCTTACGGCGCTTCTCCCCCTTTACCAATCGTACCGGAGACAGTTATTGCCACCCCAACTCCTAGAGAAGAAACTGTCTTAACAGAAATTCAAAGGACTGGCAAACTCGAAGTTGCTTTGCGCAAAGATGCCCCTCCTTTTGGCTATCTAGACGAGGAGGGAAACTGGACTGGTTATTGCGTCGATCTGATCGATTCGTTGGCCAATCATCTGGCAAAAAAACTCAATCTCAGGGATGGGATAGAAGTGATTCCGCTGCCATCAAGTTTAGACAATCGCTTTGAACTAGTGCAAAATGACACTGTACATTTAGAATGCGGTCCCAATACCATTAGAAGTGATGTAGAAAAAGTTACTTTCTCTGAGCCTTTCTTTATAAGCGGCACCCATTTCTTGGTCAAAAGTAGCAAGGCCGAACAAATTAAAGCAGGTGGAGATCTGCAAGGAATTAGGACAGGAGTACTCAGAAAAACGACTACCGAACAATTCATTCAAGAAAGATATCCTCAAACACAGACAGTTTATTTTGAAGGACCAACAGGCACGACTGAAGCACTAAAAGCTCTGATCGGTGGCAAGATCGATATTTTTGCTAACGACGGTATTCTCTCGATCGGTGAGGTTGTCAACCAAAATTTAGATGTAGATAATTACGCTTTAGTCCCAAAAATCCCTCTGACTTGCGATTTCTATGGCACGATCTTGCCCAATGACGATCCGCAATGGCGCGATACTGTCAATTCTTTCCTTAAAGAACAGAAAACCCAACAAGTTTGGGATCAATGGTTTACAGAGTTATTTCCTTATGTGCTATTAAATCTAGATTATTGTCTCAAGAAGTAACACACCGCGCGATTTATCGTTCCCAGTTAAACTAACAACTGTTAATCTCTGGCTGAGGGGGTGACAACTACCACAAACTAGATAGACAAGTGATTTAGATCCGTTAGATACTACTCAACCCAAAAGCTTGCCGGAAGTGGCGATCGCTAACCAGCAAAGAACCTTCTGTCCACTCGTCAAAAGCTAACTGGGCTGCAGTTTCTACCCCAGTGGCAATATCGCGACCCGATCGACCGACCAGAACTCGAGCATAAGCCTGCAAGTCAATATCTCCATCTAGCACCCAATCCGAGTGAATTTTGATGCGTAACATTTGCACTATCTCTGCTACTCCTGGTAGAGGAATGGTAATCTCCCGTTGCAAGCGAGATAGCACCGCCGCATCGATATTACCTGCATAGTTAGTTGCACCTAAGACGAACACGTAACCAGCCTGAGTGCGAACGCCATCTACTTCCTGAAGGAATTGATTAACTAGATTTTGGTTCTCCAGATCGGCACCAGTACTGCCTAGATCCCCCCGATTGGGGAATAGAGACTCGATTTCGTCGAAGAAGATAACTGCTGGAGCTTGCTGGCGAGCTTGGTTGAAGACATCGGCTAGGTTGCGAGAACTTTGCCCGACCCATTTGCTCCTGATGTCCGCTGGCGCGTAGCTTTTGAAGTATAGTCCCGACACAGAAGCCATTACCCTAGCAATTTGAGTTTTACCCGTTCCTGGCTCTCCGCATAGTAACG
>JBFRWL010000457.1:0-4792 GCA_051439565.1 Prochloraceae cyanobacterium | reverse complement strand
GTCATACATACCGCAGGTGTACATGACGCTGAGAAGATCTCTGACATACTCGGCAGCAATAGCTCGCTCTCCCGTAATCGGATTAATACCGCCGTTGGCCAAAGTGGCTCCCAGGAGTGCTAAATCGCGACAGTTAATAATTACAGAACACTGCTGTAAATAAAGATCGAGAACGGAGCGAATATCACCAGAAATGATGCCGAAATTGCGCAGTAGATAAGAGATAGCCCAGTTGCGATCGCCATGACCTTGTTCGGAGACAAAAGTAGGAGTATCGACAAATACTCGATGACCGATGTAGCCCTGATACATTTGTAAAATCCGATTGAGTCGCCGGGCGGGAGTTGAGCCTTTAATGAGACTGGTAGTTGCGATCGCGCCAGCATTGACCATCGGGTTAAAGGGGCGTTTGGACTGGGTTTGAACTTTAATAATCGAATCGTAAGCTTCTCCAGTTGGTTCTACATCCACCACGGTTAATACGTGATCTCGTCCCCAGTCTTCTAAAGCCAGTCCGTAGGCAAAAACTTTGGAAATGGATTGAATTAAAAAAGGAATGTCCCAATTGCCCACCGAATAAACTTGACCAGTGGCAGTAGCCACACTAATGCCAAACCAATCGCGTTCGATTGCAGCAAGATTTGGCTCGCTAGTGTAAATCCTGCCTTGGTTGAGGGGAAGATACCGCTCGTATAATCTCTGCAAAAATTCGGTTAACGAATCTTCATCCACACCATTAGTTGGCTGCTGAGTCGCAGGGACTCCGCCAACGCTCGGCGCAGCCTGCTTGGATTTCGTCAAGAAATCTGGGGGATAATTGTCTGGAGTTACTATCTGAGTCGCGGGGACTTGGTAAAAAGTATGAAGTCCGAACTGTGCCGATAGAGCCTCGAATACTTTTACCCCGCGAGCACTTTTCCTGTGTTTTCCTAAAGGTGGGGAAAACACGGCAATCCCCATTTGTTGTGGTACAACTCCCATAATTGCTCCTGCCAAACCACTTTTAGCGGGAATTCCTACCTTATATGCCCATTGACCCGAAAAATCATACAATCCGCAGGTGTACATAATACTGAGGAGATTTTTCACATAAGCAGGATCGATCGCCCGTTCTCCAGTCAGGGGATTGATACCATTATTAGCCAGGGTAGCAGCCATTACTGCCAAGTCATGACAAGTAACCATCAGAGAACACTGCTGGCAGTAAAGAGCGAGAATTTCATCGAGGTCTGCTTCAATCAAACCGAAATCGAGCATCATGTAAGCGAGAGCTCGATTGAGATGATCCCTATTTCCCTTAGCATGATAGGTAGATTGGTCGATCTGCACCTCGCGACCGATGTAGCGGCGGAACATCTCTAGTAGGCGCGCGCAGCGTAGGGCAGCATTTGCCCCCCCAATTAAGCTAGTTGTGGCGATCGCGCCAGCATTAACTAGAGGATTGTATTGTTTTTTAGAAATTTCGTGGGGTTCGATGGTGGAATTAAAGGATTCGCCAGTAGGTTCTACGCCGATGCGACTGCAAACATAATCTTCTCCCCGATCTTCTAAAGCTAGTCCATAAACAAAGGGCTTGGAAATCGATTGAATGGTAAATAGTTGCTCAGTATCGCCAATATCCAAATCCTGACCGTTGACCCCCACCACACTAATGCCAAACCAATCTGGGTTCGCTTTTGCCAATTCGGGAATGTTAGCGGCCACAGTACCTTCAGAAAAAACTTGATATTGGTGATGTAACTTTTCAATAAAGTCTAATGAAGATGGACTAAAAATAGAAAATTCATCGGTTAAAGAAGCACTATCGATTTTATCTGTCATGGAAGGGGGGATTTTTGCTGCTGCGATCGTTTTTACCTTTTTTTGGGCTAACTCACTGTATTATTTTTTACTGCATACAATTGCCTTACTTTGATAAATAATCTTTTAAGTCGGAAATAGAATTAATGCCCAGCCGTTCGATATCTTCATTTCGCATCATCAAAGCATAAGAATTATTAAACCCAAACGGAGTAAGCCAGTTTAAATCGTATTTTTGTTGGGTTTGTTCTCGCACGTAATTAAAAACTTTATCTTTATCTGGCAGAAGGCGTTCTATTGTTTCGGGTTCTGTTTTTAGAATTGCCAGTAAACCCGTTCCCGTGTATTCGGGATAGAGGTCTATTTCTCCCTGTCGCAGAGCATCAAAAGCGATTTTAGTTCCTGCCAGTCCCGTTTTTAAATCCACATCTAAATTGGTGTAATTTTCAATGACTACTGCCATCATTTCTGCTAACAGGTATTGTTCGGTAAAATTCTTAGAACCGATAACAATATCTGCTTCTCCACTGCGTTGGGTCGTTGTATTTAAACCTAACTCCGACAAAAACTCCCGCACCACCTCCATAGTTGGTCGCTTGAGGCGATCGACTTGATAATTGAGTTCCGCCATTTTCTCATTGGAAATTTTCCCTGCTAGTTTGTTCAAGGCATCACTTAGTTGGGGATATGCCCGCAGAGTTGACCTCCGCACTAAAGGAGCAGCATAATAGGGAGGAAAATAGCCCAAATCGTCTTGTAATACCCCCAAATCATAGGCTTTGATTCGACCGTCGGTAGAAAAACCGCTTATCAAATCGACTTTCTTCTCTCGGATAGCTTGATACATCAAACCAGGCTCTAATTCTAAAGTATCGAGCTTTAAACCGTATTCGGAGCGCAATCCAGGATAACCATCAGCCCTTTCCATAAATTCGGCAGTAAATCCAGCAGTAAAAGAATTGCTGAGGAAATTAGGAACAATCAGCCAAGACAGGGATAATACTAGGAAAATTAAGCTCCCAACTAAAATCGGTTTGAGCCAGCGAGTTACCTTTTGCTGAAGAATTCCCAACAGTCCATCTAAAAGCAAGGCAAGAGTAGCAGCAGGAATTGCTCCTGCGAGGATCATGTTGATATTGTTAAGGGCAATTCCGCGAAAGATAAACTCTCCCAAACCGCCAGAAGCAATCAAAGCACAGAGAGTAGCCACCCCCACAGTGGTCACCGCAGCAGTCCGAATCCCCGCAAAAATTACGGGAATTGCTAGGGGTAACTCTACCTGGGATAAAATCTGTACCTCAGACATTCCCATGCCTTTGGCTGCTTCTTTGACCGAACTGTCTACTTCTTCAATGCCAGTATAAGTGTTGCGAATTATGGGCAACAGGGCGTATAAAAATAAAGCCACAATCGCAGGAACAACCCCAATGCCCAACAAAGGTAATAAAAATCCCAACAGTGCCACGCTGGGAATGGTTTGGATAATGCCCACTGCACCAATGACTTGATTCGATACTTGTTGATATCGAGTTAAAAGAATGCCGACAGAAACGCCCAGCAAAACGGCAATAGCTAAAGATGCGGAGGTTAAACCGATGTGTTCTACTGTCTGATTAGCAAGTTCTACTTTGTGGTCGAGCAAAAATTCCCAAAAATTCATGAGGGGATTAAACGATCTTTGAATTGATAAAATTTTGTCAGTAGGTCTTGGCAATTAGTAGTGACAATCGGCGAGCCTTGGCGATCGCAGATCTGCACCAGAGAAGATTTTAGGGAAGATTCTTCTAAGTCTTCTAATACTGTCAGTAGGTGTTGATGTGCCATATAAGTTTTAGTTGGTGCCGTACTGGGGGCTTGGGGCGACAGCCACCGAATCAAGTCCTGGAGACGAGTAACGTATAACTCTAACTGAAACCGATCGGCAGCAAACAAGTCGCGAACGAAGTCATTATCTGGTCGAAAGATTAATTCTTTAGGAGTACCGATTTGCTGCACTATTCCCCGATCCATCACGCACAGGCGATCGCACAGCGTTACCGCTTCAAAAATGTCGTGAGTGACCAAGACTACAGTTTTACGCAGCAGGCTTTCTAATTGCTTAAATTCTTGTTGAATTTGACGGCGAGTAATGCGATCTAGCGCACCAAAGGGTTCATCGAGCAAAATAATTGGCGGATCTGCTGCTAAAGCTCTAGCTAAACCGACTCGCTGTTGCTGACCCCCACTGAGTTCGTGGGGGTAGCGGTCAGCAAATTTTTCTGGTGGCAATCCCACCATTGCTAGTAGTTCTTGGCTTCTTTGGATAATGCGCTTTTCTTTCCACTGTAATAAACGGGGCACTACCGCTACATTTTCGGCCACGGTGTAGTGGGGAAACAGACCCGTATTTTGAATCGCATAACCCATACCGCGACGGAGTTTTTCTGGTTGAATTTGCCGTGCGTCCTCTCCAGCAATGACCACGCGCCCTGAAGTCGGTTCGATGAGGCGATTGAGCATTTTTAGGGTAGTGCTTTTACCGCAGCCACTGGTTCCAATCAAACCCAGAGTTTCCCCTTCTGCTACTGTAAAAGAAACCCTGTTTACGGCTGTCAACCCCTGATATTTTTTGGTAAGCTCAATCGCTTCAATCATCAATGTTGCTTATTTCTTAATTTTGAGAATAGCTACCAGACCGTGACCGCAGCCATATCCCTGTTGCATGTCGTATTCTAGGGTTCGTAGGGCGTAGCCCAACTGAGGCTCGATAATGTTAGCCCGTGGGTCGCCGTGCCACATCCAACTCACATCGGCGATCACCCGATCCACAGTCATCAAGGCAAACTGCAAGGGTTTGGTAAAATCATCCCATCCTGACAGTGCTATTAGAGAGCAGCGTCGCCACAGTCGCTGTTGGCAGTATTCTACGACCACATTCCAAGAGTCAATTAGTAGGCGCAGCTGGGGGGCAATCAGAGGATGGTCTGGGACTATCTTGGGGTCGATTAGCAGT
>JBFRWL010000456.1:0-10560 GCA_051439565.1 Prochloraceae cyanobacterium | reverse complement strand
TAATTGTGCCTTCAGTTGCTCCACCTCTTTTTGGGCTGAAGTCAGTTCGCCTTGGCTTCGGGCAATGCGCATGGCGATATCCCGCGAGGAGCGTTCGGCTTGAAATAACTGTTGGTTGACGTGGGTAATTTCTTGGATCAGGCTCTCAGTAAGCCGCTGCTGACTTTGACGCCATGCCTGTTCGGCTTGAAAGACCAATTCTTTGGAAATTGCCCCCTCTTTTTCTAGAGGTCTGAGTCTGTCGAGACGCTGCCGATGAGCTTTTACCTCTGAGCGCAGTTGCTCAGCTTTATTTTGCGCCATCGAGGTCAGTTGTTTAAATTCCACTTGTCTGGCTCGATAAGCGGCTGCTTCCGAACGCATTTGAGCCAGAAGAATGCGTGTTGTTACTACTTTTTCTCTGGCTGCAGCTAGTAGGGAACGCTGAGCTAGGGTGTCTGATGCAGCTATGGCAGCAAGGGTTTTAGTTTCTAAACTAACTCTGTCTAGTAAGTTGTGCTTGTGGCTTAATTCCAGTCGGTAGGCAGCTAGCATTTGTTCGAGGCGATCGACTTCTTTTTGTGCCAGTTCCGTATCTAATTCCACCAGTATTTGTCCGGCTTTAACTGCCTCTCCTTCTTCTACTAACACCTTGCTAACTTTCCCTAGAGCGAGAGGCTCAATTTTGTAGGTTTCTCCTTTAGGCACTAACTTGCCTTGGGCTTTACCTACTTCTTCAATTTGTCCGAACCAAGCCCAGGTGCCAAAGGCAAAGCAGAATACCATACCCCCAGTAATTAGACGTTGGGGTAGTGTTGCTGGCGGCTGATCTAAAAGGTTCTGTAACGAGGGAGACCAAGGATTAATCTTTCCCTCTGCCGTAGTAGCAGAAGACACTAGATGTGGAGCTCGAAGCGCTACAGTACCTACACCTCCATAAATTGAAGCTGCTTCGGGCAAGGGCTGATGGTAGTAGCTTAACCCTTGATTGCACTCTGATTCACTACTCGGTTTTGCATTAGTTGATTGAGAAATAAATTCCATTGTTAAATGACCCTCCTAGAATTCGTTAAAACTTACTTGATCGTTCGATCGTGAAAGACCAAATCATTGCTATCATCACCATTTGAAGCAAGGCAAGTAAGATTAAAGGGCGAGCTGCTGTTGTGCCAGGTGGTAGTAAAGACCTTGTTTGGTCATTAGTTCCTGGTGAGTGCCTTTCTCTGCGAGAATACCTCGATCTAGCACTAGGATGCAGTCAGCGTTGCGCACGGTCGAGAGACGGTGGGCAATGATAAAGGTGGTTCGTTCTCGGGACAAACGAGTCAGATTTTGCTGAAATCGCCTTTCTGACTCAGTATCTAGAGAACTAGTTGCCTCATCCAAAACCAGAATCCGGGGTTCTCCCAACAGTGCCCTAGCGATGGCAATCCGCTGTCGCTGTCCGCCAGAGAGATTCGCTCCTCGCTCTCCCACTTTGGTGTTGTAGCCCAAGGGCATAGATTGAATAAAGGCATGGGCTTCGGCAAGCTTAGCCACTTCAATTCCTTGTTCGAGGCTATATTCGGAGCGATAAAGGGTGATATTTTCCAAGATAGTGCCAGAGAACAAGAAACACTCTTGAGGCACGACCCCTAGTTGGGAGCGTAAAGAATGGGGAGAAATATGGGAAATGTCGTGTCCGTCAATCGAGATAGTGCCACTGGTGGAATAGTATAGAGCTTGAAGCAGCTTGACTAAAGTAGTTTTCCCAGAACCACTACGACCGACAATGGCGACAGTATCCCCTGCTCGAACTTCAAAGGAGATATTCTGCAGAGTATTGCGCTCTTCTTCTTTGTCGTAACGGAAAGTTACGTTCTCAAACCTTACCTCGCCCCGTAAAGTAGGCAAAGTGAGCATTGGTTTGCCAGGAATTTCTTCTGGGGAGGTCTCGAAGACATCATTGAGCCGTTCTACGGAAATCAGTACTTCTTGCAGTTCGTCCCAGAGATTTGCTAGGGCGAGAGCCGGACTGAGTACGTGACCTCTCATCATGTTGAAGGCGACAAACTGACCAATAGTCAGATGATCCTGAATTACCAGACCAGCACCGTACCAGAGTAAGGCAGTGCCACCGATCGAATTAATTAAGCCGCTGAGCAAGCTCAAGTTAATCCCCAGTTTTTGGCTTTTAAAACGCACGTTAAGCTGATTAGTTAAATCCTCTTCCCAACGCCAGCGCAACTCGTGCTCGGCGGCTACAGCTTTGAGTGTAGAAATTCCAGTTAACATTTCTACTAAGGAGGATTGCTGCTTGGCGGCAGCGTTAAAATTTTCCCGTGATACCCGGCGCAGTATGGGCGTAGCCGCCAAGGTCAAAATCACGATCGGTGGAATCAGTGCCAAGACTAACACAGTCAGCTGCCAGTTATAGTAGAGCATCAGCCCCAGATAGATAAACCCCGTCAGCAAATCTAACCAAGCGAGCAAGATCTGGGAGATGAGAAAGCGCTGGATTTTCTGATTTTCCTGCACTCTAGTGATAATGTCTCCCACTTGCCGCTCTTCAAAAAACTTCAGGGGTAGACTCAGTGCGTGTTTGATAAATGCCCCGATCGCGCTGAGATCTAAGCGGTTGGCAAAATAACTGAGCAAGTATTGCCGTACCGACGATAAGGCTATGCTCCAAACGCCAAACAGAAAGGCTCCGATCGCGAAGACGTGCAGCGTCGTCATGCTTTTATTGACGACTACTTGGTCGAGAATGATCTGGGTAAACAGGGGACTGACGATGCCAAATACCTGGATCAGTAAAGAGGCTAAGATAATTTGCACTCCCAAGCCACGCCAGTGCCAGAGGATGCTCATAAATCTGCCCAGGGAAGCTTTTTGCTCTTCTACTTGCCGCAGATCTTGTGTGGGGTCCAGCAGCAGGGCATATCCCGTCCAGCCTACTAAAAATTCGGAGCGGGAGATTTGACGCTTGCCTTGGGCGGGATCAGCAATCAGAAGCCGATCGCCTTTGAGGCAGTAGACGACTATGTAGTGGTCTCCTTGCCAGTGGGCAATCCAGGGCTTGTTTTGCTCCGCTAAGCGGGAGAGGCTGGCTCGCACCGGAGAGGCGATATATCCCAGTCGTTCTGCTGCTTTGGCTAAGTTTTTCAGAGAGGCACCAGATCGCCCGACTGAGGCCAGATTGCGCAGATAGTTGAGGCTCAAACGTTTGCCCCAGTACTGGCTAATCATCGCCAAGCAGGCAGCACCGCAGTCGGAGGAACTTTGTTGTTCGATGAAAGGATAACCTGCGGCCCACCAGCGACGACGCTGGATAGGTTGGGGAAATTCAATCTCTGTTGATGGTTGTTCTGAAGATTGGTCAGGTGAAGGTGACGCTGGAAGCTTGTCAGGGCGAGAAGTTGAACTAGGTACAGGCGAGAAAACTGGAATGCTAATTGCCTTACCATTGGAATTGCCGTTGCTAGCAGAGCCTTCTGAGAAAGCACTTGCCAGCGCAGGAGCGATTGCTGCTGCTTTTTCCCAATCTTGTTTGGGTAACCAATAAAGCCGCAGCTCACTCTTGGCACTCCAATCTGCGGGGGTTGCTTCTGGATATCCCCAAGCACTACCTGGGGTTAATGGCTGACCTTTAATCTGACCACTCCGCAGCCAAAAGCGACCAGCTTCACTGGGTGTCGCTGCTGCTAGTTTGCTGCCAGCAGCAATCTTTTTTTCTTCGATATAAGTTAAAAGTTGTTGTACTCGCTGACTGGAGAGGGAGCCCAATAAGGTTAAAGTTTTGAAAAAGAGCAAGCGCTGTCTGATTTGTGTTACTTCGAGCCATTTTTGTTTCAGTTCTGGTATTCGCTCTAGCCAAGGTTGGAGCTGTTGCCGCTCAATTCTGGCGACTGTAACTTGACTGGCAGCCACAGCCCGGTAAGACAAAGGAGAATCGCCAAACATGGAGTCGCCACCAAAGGCTTCTCCTTCCCCGAGCAATTGAACGGAGACTTCTCGTTGTTTATCCTGCTCTAAGCTGAGTAATCTTACCCTTCCCTGAACAATCAAGTAAAAATACTGGCAGTTGTCCTCTTTTTCTCGGTCATTGGCTAAGGAACTCAGACATTCACCTAGTTGACATTCGAGAATTTCAAAAGATTTGCCTAAGTCTGAGACAAGCTTTTCTTGGTTAGGAGGTAACTGAACTGTTTTCAAAAGTAATGGCAGTATTAATCGCTCTTGCTGTGAAGCAACCGCCGAAGATGACCCATTAAATTGTAAATCAGGTTTCATTTGATCTATGCGGTAAAAACTTGCTGAAAATATGATTAGTGTTCGGCAAAATTAGAATTTAATCAGAACATATGTCTCAAAGTTTTTTATGAGTATGTGATTTTATTTAATAAACACAATAGCTCAATAGTATCACTTAGGTTGTTACTGAATATCAACTTTACCAAATCTTTAAAGAGTATTTAATTGTCGGGCTTATAAAAGATTTTGAGCGGTAAATAAGGAGATAATTTGAAGAATAAGTAAGAATTTATCGTTGTTGAGTTTATTGATCGAGAAAAACTTTACCGAATCTTTAAAGTAGCTATTTAATTACAAATAATTTTAAAAATTTTATCCCTAGATAACTTTAAGAAACTTAACAAATAAATCTGGTTATTACTGACCGTAGATGCCTTCATTAATTAGGAACTCGGTAAAGTTTTTTATCTTTTGAGCAGAGCCCTTAATTTTGGGGTCACTCAAAAGAAGTTCAACTAAGTCAACGTTTTTGTGATGAAGATTAACAAGACAGGATTTGGAATAGAAAGCCCAGTTTTGACCCCCCTCTATTCCTCCCGTATGATCGGGGTTGCTGGATAAGCTGGTCATGGCTGGACAATAGTAGCCGTTTTTTAAAATCTGGTTGGCACGAGCTATAATTTTTTCCATATTGCCCTCGTCGGTAACTTCGATCGGTAACCATATATGTTTGGGCATGGAGGCAACTTCTTCGCCTCTTACTGGAATCATTTCTCCCCTATCGATGATTATCAAAATAATCGCATCGCTATTATAGGTGTAGCGTGGTTCTAATTGGGCCAGCTCTTCATTTGCTAGGGTAAATGGGGTGAGTCCAACAACGAAGAATAATTTTAAAGCAGCAGTTACCAAGAAATTTCTGTAAATCTTAGAAGTCATGGAATTCGAGAAATGGTATGACCTGCGACAGATTATAGCGTTTCTGAATAATGAACACTACTACAATTAACGCCTATGCTGCCAGTCCAAGAAGCAGAGTCGATTATTTTAGATTTAGTCCAACCTCTAAAGGATACTGAGATAGTTAATTTAGAGGCTGCCTTAGGTCGCATTCTCGCAACAATCGTTACCAGTAAGCTAGATTTTCCCTATTGGGATAATTCAGCGATGGATGGCTATGCAGTGCGCTTTGCTGACGTTCAAAATTGCGATCGCAATCGAGCTGTAGTTTTAGCAATTGTCGAAGAAATTCCTGCCGGCGACAAACCTCAAAAAACCATTCAACCAGGACAAGCAGCACGTATTTTTACTGGTGGAATGATGCCAGAGGGAGCAGATACCGTCGTCATTCAGGAAAATACCGAACGAGAAGACAATAAAGTCAAAATTTTCGCATCCGTTCAACCTCAACAATTTGTCAGACGGCGAGGTACTTTCTACCAAGCCCAAAACCCGATGTTAATGCCAGGAATTGCTCTTGATGCCCCAGATCTTGCCGTCTTAGCTACCGCTCAGTGTACTCAATTAAAGGTGTATCGCCGTCCTCGGGTAGCTATTTTTTCTACTGGCGATGAGTTGGTAACAGCAAATGGAGTGCTGCAACCAGGACAAATTGTCGATTCTAACCAGTATGCCTTGGCTGCTTTTATAGCTAATAATGGCGGCATACCCCTCAAACTAGGAATAGTCCCAGATAAACCAGCGGCACTCAAACAAACCATATCTAAGGCGATTTCCTCAGCAGACATAGTGCTGTCTACTGGCGGAGTCTCAGTAGGAGATTACGATTATGTCGATCGAATTCTAGCTGAGTTAGGGGGTAAAATTCATATCCGTAGCGTTGCCGTTAAACCCGGTAAACCTTTGACTGTTGCTACCTTTGCTAATTCCTGCATCTACTTTGGTATCCCAGGAAATCCAGTTTCAGCTTTAGTAACTTGCTGGCGTTTCGTGCAACCAGCCTTAAAAAAATTATCTGGATTATCTAGAAATTGGCACCCCCTATTTGTTCGAGCGCGATCGCGCCAAGAATTGCACTCCGGTGGCAAGCGAGAAACCTATTTTTGGGGTCAATTACATCTAGTAGACGGCACCTATGAATTTGCACTTGCTGGCGGCAGTCACAGTTCTGCTAATTTGATTAATTTGGCACAAACCAACGGTTTAGCAGTAATGAGTGTAGGTCAAACAAAAATTTCCCCAGGAGAAGAAATAAAAGTCATGCAGGTTGGTTTACCTGTTAGCTGTTAGCTGTTTATTTCTACCCACACTTCCCACACTCCCCCCTCTCCTACTCTCCCCCTCTTCTCCTCTCCCTGTAAGTCCTAATTGCTTGTAATATAGTTCTCGTCTGATTAAGCACGATTACTAATAAACCTACTAAGGGAACGCGAACAGAAGATGCGAATTTTATTTGTGGCTGCAGAAGCAGCACCCATAGCTAAAGTCGGCGGTATGGGGGATGTCGTCGGTGCTTTACCTAAAGTTTTAAGAAAATTAGGCTATGACGTTCGTATTTTTATGCCTTATTATGGCTTTCTCCCAGACAAGATGGAGATTCCCAGCGAACCTATTTGGCAGGGGTTTGCCATGTTTAATGATTTTGCTGTTTACGAAACTGTCTTACCTAATACAGATGTTCCCCTTTATTTGTTTGGGCATCCTGCCTTCGATCCTCGTCACGTTTATTATGGAGAGGATGAAGGCTGGCGCTTCACTTTCTTTGCCAATGGTGCAGCGGAATTTGCCTGGAACTATTGGAAACCGGAAATTATTCACTGTCACGATTGGCATACCGGAATGATTCCGGTGTGGATGCACCAATCTCCTGATATTGCTACAGTATTTACCATTCACAATCTAGCTTATCAAGGTCCCTGGCGCTGGTATCTCGACAAAGTTACCTGGTGTCCCTGGTATATGCAAGGTCACAATACTATGGCTGCTGCTGTCCAGTATGCCAATCGAGTCACTACAGTTTCTCCTACCTATGCCCAGCAAATTCAAACTGCTGATTATGGAGAAAAATTAGAGGGATTACTCTCCTTTATTAGCGATAATCTAGTTGGTATTCTCAATGGCATTGATACCGACATCTACAATCCGGCTATCGATAAATATATCCATCAGACTTTCACCGCCGATAGCCTCGAAAAAAGAGCGCCCAATAAGATTGCCTTACAGGAAGAAATTGGTTTAGAAGTTAACAAAAATTCCTTTTTAATCGCCATGGTAACGCGTCTGGTAGAACAAAAAGGTATTGATCTAGTCCTGCAAATTTTAGATCGGTTTATGGCTTATACTGATTCCCAGTTAGTTATTTTGGGGTCGGGAGAGCGTTACTATGAAACCCAACTGTGGCAAATGTCCTCCCGTTTTCGAGGGCGGATGTCAGTACAATTGCTTTACAATGATGCCCTCGCGCGAAGAATTTATAGCGGTGCGGATGCCTTTTTGATGCCCTCTCGCTTTGAACCCTGCGGTATCAGTCAACTTTTAGCAATGCGCTACGGCTGTGTTCCCATCGTAAGACGCACGGGCGGTTTAGTCGATACAGTTTCTTTCTACGATCCAGTCAATAATGCTGGTACTGGCTATTGTTTCGATCGCTACGAACCTCTCGATCTCTACACCTGTATGGTAAGAGCTTGGGAAGGCTTCCGCTATAAAGAAAAATGGCAGGAGTTACAACAGCGATGTATGGAACAGGACTTTAGCTGGTACAAATCTGCTGTTGAATATATCAAAATCTACAAGGAAATTAGCGGACAACCTGGCGATTTAAGTGAAGAAGAAAAAGCCAAATTAGCAGCACTAACTAGCTAGAGTTCATATTTTGCACCTAGTAAAATTGGTCGGTATTTTTAAGGCAGAAGGAAGGGGTAGGGAAAAAAGAGGAAAAGGTTACTAATTCTTGCTTTCGTACTTCTGGCTCCTGCCTTACTTATCAGGGTTTTAGACTTGGTGCAAAATGTGAGTAGAGTGTATTAGGACCTTCACCGAGTTTCAAATTTAGGTCAAGTGGGTATATAATTAAATGTTTGGGTGAAATTTAAATAACTGCAGGAGAGCAATAGATGTCTCGATATAGAGGGCCGCGTTTGCGGATTGTACGACGTTTAGGAGAACTACCTGGTTTAACTCGTAAAAATCCACGTCGTTCTTATCCACCAGGTCAGCACGGACAGGCACGGAAAAAGCGATCAGAATATGGGATGCGCTTAGAAGAAAAACAGAAACTCCGCTATAACTACGGCGTGAGTGAAAAACAGCTAATGAGCTATATGCGTAAAGCACGTCGCGCTGGTGGTTCAACTGGTCAAGTTTTATTACAATTGTTAGAGATGCGCCTAGATAACACAGTTTTTCGTCTGGGTATGGCTGGCACTATTTCTGGCGCACGTCAATTAGTTAATCACGGTCATGTTACTGTTAATGGTAGGGTGGTGGATATTGCCAGCTATCAATGTCGTCCCGGCGATATCATCGCAGCTAGAGATCGCGATCGCTCTCGGCGCTTAGTAGAAACAAATATGGAATATCCTGGCTTAGCAAATACTCCCAGTCACCTAGAATTTGACAAAAATACCTTGACTGGCAAAGTTAATGGCATCATCGATCGCGAATGGGTAGCACTACAAATTAACGAACTGCTGGTGGTTGAGTACTATTCGCGGAAAGTTTAACCGCCTGCAGCCGAAGGCAGGAGGCAGGAGGCAGGAGGCAGAAGGAGGAAGAGATAGTAAAGTATATGAAAGTATTGATAGCAATGCCTTTTTCTTAATCCTTTTAACTCCTTTTGCCATATACTATCTGCCCTCTGCCTTTTTGGGAATAACTATTTGTAGCAACAAAAAGGGAATTGATATAAGAGGCAAAATTGCTGCGAGGTCTCATGAAATCAGCCCCCAATTTGGGACATAGTGCGTGTATAGACACCCTCATTAGTCCCTGAGTATCTTTGTTTAAAATTAATCTCTGGTTTGAGGAGTAATAGTTGGCGGACCTTATCTTGCAGTTGCTTGGTGTCAACACCTTGGCGCAGCGGCGTTTTTAGGTCAATTCGATCGCTTTCGTTGAGCAGACAGGGACGCAACCAACCATCAGCAGAAAGACGCATGCGGTTGCAGCGATCGCAGAAACATTCCGACATTTGAGATATAAATCCCAAGGTTCCTTTGGCACCAGGAATTTGGAAAATATCTGCCGGACCATTGCCCTTAACTTTAGATTCAATCAATCCCCATTTTGAGCGAATGCGCTGGCGCAATTCTTCCGAGGGAACCCAGGCGCGATCGCTAAATAACTGAGCATTGCCGATCGGCATAAATTCAATAAATCTCACGTGCCAGTGGCGATCGAGAGTTAAGGCAGCTAAATCTAAAACTTCCCCCTCATTGATACCAGGAATAACCACCACATTAAGTTTCAGTGGAGCGAAACCTACTCGATAAGCAGCTTGTATCCCTTCCCAAGTCTGCTGCCAACGAGTGCGCCCCCGATTGCCAATAATCTTATCAAAAGTTTCCGGATGAAGAGAGTCTAAACTAATATTAATGCGTCGCAGACCAGCATCGTAAAGGTCTTGTGCCATATCTGCCAGTAAAAAAGCATTAGTACTTATCGCTAAGTCTTCCGTTTCTGGCATAGAGGCAATTTCTCTAACTAAATCTACTACCCCAGGACGCAGAAGGGGTTCGCCACCTGTGAGGCGAAACTTGCTAAACCCTACTGGTATAAAGACTTCTTTGAGTAGAATTAATAATTCATCAAAAGTTAGTAATTCTGGGACAAGAATATAATTAAGTTCTGACCCTTCAGGCATGCAGTACTGACACTGGAAATTACAACGGTCTATCAGACTGATACGAAGGTAGTCTACCTGGTTCATAAAGATTTATCGATCTGCCAAATTAAGATTCTCTCTATCTTAAGGATACAAATTATTATTGTTACTCTTGTACAGGTGTCCTCTGGAACGTCTCTTCTCTGATTTTTGATTCCTCAGACTGGAAAGAATTTTACCTCGTTTTCGATCTACTGAAAGTAATAGATGCTTGTATGCTAGTTTCCAGTTAATACCAATTTCGTATAAGATAGCTACACTTCGGTTAAGTAAGGGAAGAGGAAGCAACAGGCAATAGATTATCCAGAATTGATGTGTAGCAGTATTTTTTGAAATTGGTATAATTTTACCGCTCTACTCAATATATGTACAATTTTCTGCAAACTCCCCATAGCGGCTATCATTGGGACAGAAGTAGCGATCGCTTTTTTGAAGGCTGGTACTATCGCGTTACCTTAGCCGAATTGGGTCAGACTTTTGGGTTTATGTATTCGATCGAAGAT
>JBFRWL010000455.1:0-6728 GCA_051439565.1 Prochloraceae cyanobacterium | reverse complement strand
TCGTAGAGCAGTCCGCCCATCGAAATCTTGCCGGTCGAAGGTGCGACACGAGCTTGCATCGTTGTAATTGTCGAGGAGTCCCAATGGGGTAGCTCCAGGCTGGTAGACAAGGCGCTAACAAAATCGGCAAACCGCAGATGGTGATATTCATGATGCTTGATCGCAATGCGTTCGGAAGTGCCATAAACTGTGTGACCTCGATCTAAGTGAGCAGTAAACATTCCCAGGTTAATGTCAGTCATAAACACGCCCAGCATCAGTAAACAATCTGATTCTTCGACCAGATTTCGCACATAGGGATCGCCTGCTTCACCGTTATAGATGCCGATATATTGAGGATGTCCTTCTGGGAAAACCGACTTTCCTAGCATAGTCGAACAGACTGGCACCCCTAATTTTTCTGCCAAGGCGATAATTTGCGGCTGTAGACCAAAGCGATGAATCTCGATGCCAGCTAGCATCACTGGTGATTTAGCATTCTTGAGCATGGTTAAGGTTTCTGCCAGAGCTTCGGATAAGGTATCTGGATCGGTACGCTTGATCGACTGTGGCTCCTGTTCTGCTTCTTCAATCTCCGCCCACACCATATCACGAGGAATTTCTAGATAGACAGGACGCTTGAAAGTCATGGCGTAGTTGAGCGCACGATGAATTTTGACATCGGCAGTTTTGGGGTCATTGAGCGTCGTTGCATAGAGTGTGACTTCTTCATAAACCCGGCGCTGGGTATCAAAGGTTTTAACCTTATGGTGTAGCAAGTCATGTAATTGCCGTTCCTGAACCCCAGGCGCGCCACTCAAAATTACCAAGGGCGATTTTTCGGCATAGGCACCTGCTATGGCATTAACCATATTTAACCCACCAACACCATAGGTAACTACTGCTAGACCTAAGCCGCGAATTCGGGAGTAAGCATCGGCAGCAAAGCCAACACAGGGTTCGTGGGTCATGACGATGGGTTCAATTTTGCTGGCTGCGAGAGCGTCGTATAAGGTTAAGGCAAAATCACCAGGAATGCCAAAGGCATGCTGCACACCCTCTTGGTGTAAGATTTCAAAAATATGCGGTGCTAGTTGGGGCATTTTTTTCACCTCCCCCGAAGAGTCACAAAATCAAAGATTAAACTCTTGATTAGCAGATAATCTTAATAGCGTCGCTGTGGCTGAGATCAACCTTCTTACCTTTATTGTGAACTAATTAACAGCAAAAATACTGATTTTGACCAAAAACCTCAGAGCGCAAGCCCTTGGCTTGAGACATAGGGATAGAGCTCGGAACCTGCTGCCCTAAAGGATACCCCTTCGGATAACGTTTCGTCAGCTAAGGAACGCCGAGCTAGGGTCGGGAATTCTATTCGGTGACCAATGTTTGATCTAGTTGCAGTATTTTGGTAATCTATGAATCATAGCTAGCCTAGTACAGAGGGTGATTCGTCTTAAGCCCCAGAGAAGTGAAGACGTAAAGCGATACTAGTGGCAGTGGAGGGAACGACCACTTGAAAAACTCATGTGTCTCAACAAGACGCGAAAACTAGCACCATAAATCATCAGAAATGAGACTGTAACGAGGGGCACTCGTAAACAGGATAAAACTACGCTTGGGGAGAGATGTCCGCTAGGGGTCTGTTGTTATTAGTTCCATACTTTGATCTGTCGAGCAAAGTATGGAACTAATAGGGTGAGGAAGATTCGCCTCCTTTAGACTTTTAAGACAATTCGTTGAACCAAGAATCCCCGACCCTGAAGGGCTGGGGAGTGTCAAAAGAAACATAACCTTTATAATTGGGGATCAATTTAAAAGAAGGCAGAAGGTGGGGTGTTGATTCTGTGGTGATTTATTACCTTCTGCCATCTGCCTTAAGTACGATTCCCGATCCTGGAACAAGATTAACTACTGCCTAACATTTGTAATTTATATAAACTGGCATAAAGTCCATCTTGGGCTAATAATTGGTCATGGTCGCCTGATTCAATTAGTTCGCCTCGTTTCAGCACCAAGATCCGATCGACATTACGAATAGTCGAAAGACGGTGGGCAATAACGATCGCAGTGCGATCGTGTAATAAATGGTCTAAAGCATCTTGGATTAAGGCTTCTGTTTTAACATCCAAACTAGCAGTTGCTTCGTCTAACACTAGGACATGGGGATTGCGAATCGCTACTCGGGCAAAGGCCAGTAACTGTTTTTGTCCTCCAGAAAGGTTAGTTCCTCGTTCTCGCAGTTCAGTATGATAGCCGTCGGGTAATTTTTCGATAAAGCTATCTATATTCGTCAATCTGGCAGCTTGTTTAACTTCGGACAGATCGTAATTATCTCCTAACGTAATATTGCGCTGCACATCCCCAGCAAAGAGAAAACTTTCTTGTAAGATAACCCCAATATAGCGACGCAATTCTGCTTGGGAAATATCTCGAATATCAATGCCATCAACTAAAATTCTGCCTCTACTGGGTTCATAGAGACGGCATAGTAAACGAATAATCGAACTTTTTCCGGCTCCTGTCGGTCCAACTAAAGCAATCTTTTCTCCTGGTTTAATGGTAAAGTCTAGGTTTTTCAGGACATATTCATCGCTTTTATAACCAAACCAAACATTTTCAAATCTAATCTCACCGATCCGATCTTTGTCGGTAATCTCTTCCTGTAAGGATAAACTCTCAGCCGCATCTTTAATTTCAATGGGTTCGCTCATTAATTCGGTGATCCGTTCAATCGCGGTAAACCCCGATTGAAACATGGTAAATTTATCAGCAAACTGGCGTAGAGGATTAAATAACCGTTGAGAAAAGAGAATAAAAGCCGATAGTTTGCCAAACGTGATTGTCGTTTGCAGGATAAAAACCCCCCCGAGCCACAGCATACCTGAGATCGCCACTAGAGAGATCCATTCTAAAGTTGCCGAAACCGCCGAATCATAAAAAATTATCTGATCGACAGCTTTACGATAACGCTGATTAACTGAGCGATACATCTCGGCATTATACCTTTCGCGCCGAAATAGCTGCACAATATTAATCCCCATAATATTCTCTTGCAACATCGAATTCAGCTTCGATAATTCTTCCCGAGAGCGATAGTTAGCGACCCGATATTGGGCTTGAAAATAGATAATTAAAGCAGAAACAGGAACTAGCATTAAAATCAGAATCGATGCTAAACGCCAGTCCTCTAGATACATAAAGACGATCAGCGCCAAAATAGAAATTACATCGCTGACCACACCAATAGCACCAGTGGCAAAAACATCCCCCAAAGCTTCCACATCACTAGTTAAGCGAGTTACCAACTTACCGACAGGCGTTTGATCGAAAAACCGTGAGGCTAAAGAAGTAACATGGGCAAATAAATCTTCCCGAACCGATGCCGTAATTTCTTGTCCCAGTTTTTGCACCAAATAACCCTGCGCCGAA
Source organism: Prochloraceae cyanobacterium (assembly GCA_051439565.1). Taxonomy (GTDB): domain Bacteria; phylum Cyanobacteriota; class Cyanobacteriia; order Cyanobacteriales; family JBFRWL01; genus JBFRWL01. The sequence continues at coordinate 3,317 of JBFRWL010000455.1, read as the reverse complement.
GCAAACATTAACTTGACAGCCACCGTTGTCAGCAAAATTCCCACTAAAACATTAATGCCCTGGGCAATCGTTTTGTCCTGCAGAAATGACCAAGTAGGCTCTTGTTTGAGTAAAGATACTGCCTGACCGATGATTAGCGGTTGTACTGCACCTGCGATCGCTAAAGGTAAGAGTAAGATTAAGCCAATGGCCAAGATTTTGCCATTACGCTGAAGATAAGGAATTAGTTTGAGAAATAATCGCCAATCGTTATCTTTTGTGTTGTTCGTTGGGAGAGAATATTGAGTCATCAAATTATTTTAAATCAATCAGATGTATATAAATAACTACTTGGCAAATCTTTTTTATATAAAATTTTAAGCGTAATTACTTGGACAATGGATATGTCAGTAATGGTATCAAAATCAGATATAATTTGACGAGCGACCCCGATGAATTTTACTCATCTAAGTGCTTTCTCTTGGGGTACATTGCCAATCGAGCTGTTGGGAGTGCGCGAGTCCCACTGATAATTTGGCAGTTATTCCAGGGCTATCAACTGAATCTCCCGCATAAATAAGTTAAAAATATCAGCGATCGAGTTGTAAATCTATGAAAACGATAAAAAGCATCATTACCGATAGCTATAAGAAATTACTCTATAGCTGGATAGGAACAGTGTCTCTGATTGTATTTATTGCCAGTGGTGTCTTGATTGGATGGCAGCCACAGGCTATCTCATTTTTAGCACAAGGAAATGCGATTACCGATCCTAACGCGATTCTGCGCTATTCTCTCCCCATCGATAATGACAAGATTCGCCAACTTCAAGGAGATCTCGAAGATCTATCAGAACAATTGCGGAGTAAACGATGGAGTACGATCAAGAACGATCTCAAAGATGCTAGCTCCATTCTTAGCTATCGTCGTGATGATATTCTTGAGAGCATCCCCGAAGACTTACACCCCAGAAGTGAACTCTTAATGGACAAGATCGCGGACGGAATTGAAGTAATCCAAGATTTTGCCAACGACAAAGATCGAGATTCTATTTATCCGATCAGGGAAGAAATCTTAGGATATGTCGGTGATTTAGAGGCATCTATGGTGACAGCATTTCCCTATAAAGTGCCTGAAGAATATGCCGATTTACCCCAACTTCTCGGTCGTGCAGTAGTCGAACTAGAAACTACTAAAGGGGACATAGATATCGTTGTTGATGGTTATAGCGCACCCGTCAACGGTGGTAATTTTGTTGACCTGGTACAAAGAGGTTTTTACGATGGTTTAAATTTTGACAAGGCTGAAGTTAACTTTTTACAAGCTGGCGATCCTCCTGGACCTACTGCTGGTTTTATCGACCCTAACACTAGTGAATATCGTGCTATTCCCCTAGAAGTATTAGTAGCAGGAGATGAAAACCCCACTTATGAATATACTCTAGAGGAGCTGGGTCGTTATTTAGATCCCCCCATCATTCCTTTTAATGCTTATGGTGCCGTAGCTTTAGCCCATCCTAATGGCAATCCTAATGGTGGCTCTTCACAATTTTTCTTCTTTAAATTCGATACCGAATTAACTCCTCCTGGCTTTAACCTAATGGATGGACGTTACTCGGTGTTTGGTTACACCGTCCAAGGCAAAGATATCATAGATGAACTAACCACTAGTGATCAAATCATTTCTGCTAAAGTAGTTCACGGTCTAGAAAATTTAGTTCAACCATCTTAATTAGTCATTACCAAACTCCTGGAAGAAGTCGGTATCGAGTTCGCTGGGTATACTCAGCGTAGCCTGGCAGCTTTTCCTGTAAGGTAAGGTCTTCGAGAGCTGTGCGTCGGACAAACACACTGGTAAGAAGCAGGACTGGTAGATAGGTCCAGATCGAATCTAACAGAAGAGGCGTGCCTAAGTATACAATGAGGGTGCCCAAGTAGCCTGGATGGCGCACGATGCGGTATGGACCACTGTCCACAACCTCGTGACCTCTGTCTTCCTGGATGCGTACCACCCCAGAGAAGAATCGATTGGTGACCAAGGCCCATGTAGCGAAGGCGTATCCGCCGAGCAAGAGCGCAATAGCGATCAGCTTTACCGAGAGCCCAAAAGTGACTAGAGAACCAAAGCGTGCTTCTAGACCGACAGTCAAGGGCACGCTCAGCAGCCCCAGACTAATGAGCTTGACCAATTTCAGATCCCAAGGCTCGATGTTCCCATGTTCGGTAGCACGGGCGCGTTCGCGCCGCAGATCCTCAGAGATCATTGTGCGGCTAGCAATGAAACCAATAATGTTTACAAAAGCGTAGACCCAAGCTTCCCACCAGCCCCAACGCCAAGGAATCAGCATAGGTAGGAAAGGAACCACAACCAGCACAAGTATTAGCTGTAGCAAAATCTTGGGACTAATCCACTGGATATTGGTTTTTTCTTGCTGCTCAGGGCTATTCATTTATGTTACTCCTACGTTACTCCCCGCCTGTGCTCATAAAAAATGAAGTTCAAATTCAGATGAAACTAGTAAAAGATATTGGGGAACAAGGTTTACTCAAAAAACTACAAGCTTTTTGTCCTTCTGAAATCATTGGGGATGATGGAGCGATTTTACAACTAACAAAGAATAAAAAGTTGGTTGTAACTACCGATGTCTTAGTCGATAAAGTTAATTTTAGCGATCGCACTACCTCTGCTTTTGATGTGGGGTGGCGTGGCGCAGCGGCAAATTTATCAGATTTAGCAGCCATGGGAGCAACTCCTTTGGGGATTACGGTCGGCTTATCCCTGCCAGGAGAAACTCCTGTGGCTTGGGTTGAAGAATTGTATCGGGGTTTAGATAGTTGTTTAAGTAAATATCAAACTGCAATTGTTGGTGGGGATATTACTCGCTCAGAAGTTATTACCGTTGCTATTACCGCTTTGGGCGAAGTCACTCCTGGTCAAGAAATTTGTCGTAATACAGCCCAAGTAGGAGATGCGATCGCGATTACTGGGTATCATGGTTTATCAAGAGCCGGTTTAGAACTTCTCCTCCATCCCGAATTAGGTCAAAATTTAACTCCCTCTGAACGGGAAATTTTACTCAAAGCTCATCAACAACCCCAACCGCGACTCGATGTGCTCTCTGTGTTAGATCATCTGGGAGAGAATGTCAGAGTGACGGGAATGGATAGCAGCGATGGTTTAGGAGACGCGATCGCACAAATTTGCTACTACAGTAAAATAGGAGCAGCGATCGATTGTCATGCTTTACCGATTCATCCCTGTTTAACCCAATTCGTAACCTTATCTCAAGCAGAAGATTGGATTTTCTCTGGCGGGGAAGATTTTGAACTTGTTATTGC